>QQUO01000002.1 GCA_008501575.1 Pseudomonadota bacterium | reverse complement strand
CGTCGAGTTGACCGAGGGTGGTGTTGATTATTCTTTTGAATGTATCGGTAATGTGGATGTGATGCGTTCAGCTTTAGAGTGTTGTCACAAAGGCTGGGGCGAGTCGGTTGTTATCGGCGTGGCCGGTGCCGGCCAGGAAATATCTACTCGACCGTTCCAATTGGTCACCGGTCGTGTCTGGCGGGGTTCTGCCTTTGGTGGTGTTAAAGGCCGTTCAGAATTGCCGGATTATGTTGAACGCTATTTAAAAGGTGAGTTTAAGTTGGATGACTTTATCACCCATACCATGGGTTTAGAGGACATCAATAAAGCCTTTGATCTGCTGCATAAAGGCCAAAGTATTCGAACCGTCATTCATTTCGATCATTAAACACAGAGATCTCACTTAACAAAACTAACTAACAGCCGCTTCTGACGGGGCGGCTTTGAGAGGATTATTATGACTATTGAAAATATAAGTGAAAATAAAGTTTTTGGCGGTTGGCATAAACAATACAACCACCAATCAGAGACGTTAAACTGTCAAATGCGGTTTGCCATTTACTTACCGCCACAAGTGGCCAGCGGTCAAAAAGTACCGGCTTTGTACTGGCTTTCAGGCCTGACCTGTACCGATGAGAACTTTATGCAAAAAGCCGCTGCTCATCGCATTGCTGCTGAATTGGGTGTGGCTTTGGTGGTGCCGGATACCAGCCCAAGGGGTGAAGATGTGGCAGATGATGACGCCTATGATTTAGGCCAGGGTGCCGGTTTTTATGTGAATGCCACGCAAGCGCCATGGGATCGTCACTATCACATGTATGACTACATCGTCAGCGAATTGCCTGAATTAATCGAAGCCAACTTTCCGGTCTCTGATAAACGGGCCATTTCAGGACACTCGATGGGTGGCTTGGGCGCGTTAAACATCGCTATACGCAACCCCGATCGCTATACCTCGGTGTCGGCATTCAGCCCCATTTCAAATCCTATGAATTGTCCCTGGGGTCAAAAAGCCTTTACCGCTTATCTGGGTGAGAACCAGAAAGAGTGGGCCAATTACGATGCCAGCGAATTAATGCGCCAGGCCACGGAGTTTGTGCCGGCATTGGTTGATCAGGGAGAAGCCGATGATTTCTTAAAGGAGCAATTAAAACCTGAGGTTTTAGAAGCGGCGGCCAAGGCCAGCGGTTATCCTTTGGAATTAAATAGGCACCCCGGTTATGACCACAGTTACTACTTTATATCGAGCTTTATCGAACAGCATGTCCGTTTTCATGCCAAATATCTCGGCTAAATAAAGTAACTATAAACCACGGGTAAAGTATTTTAAATTTCACCCTATTGAATGAAAGCAACTGATGGATTAGTTGCTTTTATTCATAACTGACTTGCATATGTTCAATACTGGCTTCGACTTTTTTGGGTTTATTAAAATAAGCAATGTGATAAACGGCTTCGCCTTCCTGTACCAGCGGGATGTTTTGTTTACCGATAATAATACCGTCGGCATGACTCAGGACTTTAGATGAAACATCACCCAAAGGTTTTTTAATTTCAGCCAGAACATCATGTTCAAACACCCGGTCGCCCAATTCTTTATTATGAATCACAAAGCCGCTGTCTGATGCCCGCACCCAACCACTATTTCTGGCCACAAAAGGTTCAATCGGTGCTTTTTTGGATTTCAGTTTAGGCAGCATGTTGAGGTGTCTTAAGACATTAATAATGCCTTTAACACCGACTTTAATGGATAACTCATCAAAGCGCAGAGCTTGACCTGCTTCATAGAGCAACATGGGAATGCCATGCTCATCGGCACACTGACGTAAGGAACCGTCTCTTAAGTTTGAGTTAATCAGGACCGGTACCGCAAAGGCCTTGGCCATCTCTAAGGTGACCGGATCATCTAAGTTGGCTCTGATTTGTGGCAGGTTACTGCGGTGGATGGCGCCGGTATGTAAATCAATGCCATAATCACATTTGGTGACCACCTCTTGCATAAATAAATAAGCAATCCGTCCGGCCAGCGAGCCTTTGGCAGAACCGGGAAAACAACGATTCAAATCCCGCCGATCCGGTAAATAACGACTTTGATTTAGCACCCCAAAACCATTCACAATCGGTACCGCAATGAGCGTACCTCGTAACGAATTTATAGAGCGACTGTTAATTATACGGCTGATGATTTCAATGCCATTAAGTTCGTCACCATGGATGGCACCACTGACAAAGATGGTTGGCCCCGGTTTTTTACCACGTTTCACATAAATAGGAATCGACATATTGGTGTCGGTATACAAGCGCACCGTCGGCAATTCAATTTTCTTGGTTTCCCCCAGTTTGATGCGGTGGCTGCCAATAACCAGTTCATCTTTGGACTTGTCGTTTTGAATCATAGATTATGCAGATTTACTATTATTTACCAATGCTGATTATAGGGTTAATAAGTCAAAAGGGTAAGATTATTTATGCAGAAAAATTTAATCAAATAAGTACCGCAGGATGGGCTCAGATATCTGAAGAAAAACGACATTCAAACCATATAAGAACTGTACGCTCAGCCTTTTCAAATATTTAAGGAAATAATAGTTTTTATAATTGTTTATTCCTGCAGCGTTTTTATGGGATGATTTCTCCGGTATCTTCCCACCGGTTATTAGCCCATACGGTGTCTGCATTGTTACAGCCGTTACTGATGCCGTAGCGGTAGTCACGACCGAACAGATTGCCGACTATAGAGAGTCGGGTACCGTCACAGTAGATCGTGTAGTTGCCGCCATTAAGCCAATTATTCTTGATGGTAAAGTTATCTAAAGGTCCTTCAGCGGCCTGCAACATAAAGCAGGCATTGGATTTATAGGGTGCCGGGTCGGTGATTGGCATGTCGCAGTTATTATAAAAGAAAGTGATGTTGGCGCCTGAACGACTTTGATTGCCATCGGCATGGGCGCCCGCATTTTTACCCAAGTGGTGAATCCAGCTGTACGCCACTAAAGTCGGGGCCGTGCCACTTTGTACTTTTAAGCCATCACCGCCGCTGTCGTGAATATTCAACCGCAACGCGGTATAGCCGGTGCCTATAATGGCGGCACTGTTCATGTTCATAATCTCACCGTCTTCAAGCCACAAACCGGAATAACCCTGATTATTCAAAATACCATAATGCGTGCCATCGGCATTGATTCTGAAATTTCTGATGGTGACGTTGTCGGCCTCAATCTTAATTCGACCTGTCAGGTCAATGTTCTCAATCACAGCACCATCCTCGGTGATGGTCATACTGCCGGTTGGCATCAACAAGCTTTCATTATAAGGACCGGTATTTTCAGGCCCCGGCTTTATGATGGTTTCAAAGCCCGACTCAAAGATCAAACGATTGGCGGAAACGCTAGTACAATAACAAAAAATCAAAAGACAGCAGTAGAATTGACTTGTTTTCATGTGATTTCCCATCAGCAGAATTATAAATCATATCGACAGACCGGTTCTTTCACAATGGTTTCGTCTGTCATGTTGAAATATAGTCACTGTTTAGATGCAATTTAGGCCACGATTTTATACCGACTTTTGATATTGCTACGTAAAGATACTCTGGAAGATAATCTGGGACAAGCAATAAATACAAATTACAAAGGATGCCCGTCTTTAGTTTCTTTTCATGGTTTACTTTTCACTGATTTTTCCAATGAGCTTGTGATTAAAATAACTAATATTTTACCCTGGGAATTTTATTGCGAGCTATAATAAAAATGAATCCGATGACTTATTCGCTTGATGACAGGGGAGAAAACATGGCTAACATCACATTGAAATCACTATTCTTTTTGTTCCTGCTGGCACTTATTAATCCACATCAGACCAATGCGGAAGAAGCCGAAGCCACCGAAGCCGTTTATCCCGCACCTGAGCAAGGTTGTTTAAGTTGCCATCAAGGGATTGAACCCATTAAAGACCACAATTCTCTTATGATGCAACAAATTTATGGCATGGGTGGTGCCTTGGGTGACCCTAACGGTTGTGTTGTCTGCCATGGAGGCCGTCCCAGTGAAACAACCGATAAGGATGCCGCCCATGCCGGTGCACCTCCGGGTAGTTTAATTGGCCATTTCGCGCCGGCGCCCGGCGCCTTTTCGGTCATGGATAAAACTTGTGGAATGTGTCACTTTCAGCAAACGCAAAGTGTTCGTAAGTCAATTATGAATAATGAAGCCGGTAAAATAAAAGTGATAACTTACGGCTGGGGTTTGGATAACGGCGATCATATTCATCGCTATGGCAACCAGGCGATAACGGATGAGGATGGTCCGGTACCAAGTTACGGTACACCTGAATACAAAGCCTATGTTAAAGAAGTGGTTGCACAACATGCCGGCCAGATTCCCAGTGAACTAAAGAAAATTCCACAAGCGGACATGGCCACACTGGATGAATTTCCGGAGCAAGCCGGTTATAGTTATCTGAGAAACTGTAATGCCTGCCATATTTCGGGTAAAGGTAAGCCCTTTAAAGGTCATTTCCGGGGCTTGGGTTGTTCCGGCTGTCATATTCCCTATGGTATCGCCGGTTTATATGAAGGTAATGACCCGACATTGGATAAAAATAAACGGGGCAAAATGCTGGTCCATTCCATTCAGTCCACTGAAAAATCTAAAGTTAAGCTCAATGGAGAAGAATATTCGGGAATTCCGGTCGCCACCTGTAACGTCTGTCACAGTTCCGGCCG
>QQUO01000068.1 GCA_008501575.1 Pseudomonadota bacterium | reverse complement strand
AAGGATGTCAGGCAACCGGGTACGGACAACAGAGCGTACTGGTACAAAGGAATACCCGCGTCGACAGTGACGCCTTTGTGAAAGTGATAAGGAAGGATGGTTTGCAGTAGCATATGCCGCTGGGGCTAACAGGCCGAATCGTATTTCGTTGGCAGCCATGCCTTATTTGCGCCATTTACCCAACGCCATCACCATTGCCAGAATGTTGTCTTTGGTCCCTTTGGTTTGGCTGATGCTACAAAAACAGTATACCGGTGCTTTGATTTTAGCCCTGTTGGCCGGTGCTTCTGATGGTGTCGATGGTTTTTTAGCAAAACGTTTTGACTGGGAAGGGCGATTGGGTAGTATTTTAGACCCATTGGCTGATAAGTTGATGATGTTGTGTTGTTTCAGTGTTTTTGTTTACCAAAAATACTTTCCACTTTGGTTGTTTTTACTAATTGTTGGCCGCGACGTGGTGATTATTTTGGGTACCAGCTATGTGAATTTTTTTGTTGGGCGATTGCAGTCTGCAACCCCCACCATTGTCAGCAAGATTAATACCGCATTGCAGATTATATTAATTCTGACCTTACTCATTACTTTAAGCCAACTTTATGATTTAACCCCAATAAATCAGTGGTTATTTATATTGGTGGCTATTTTTACGACAGTGAGCGGCATTCATTATGTCTGGCTGGGATTTAAAATTAAAAAGCAAATTAAACAAGGGAGGACTTGATGCAAGCAAAATTGATGAGACAGTTTTATATATTGGCGCTCTTTATCGTGGCAGGTTATTTAGTGTATTTATTATCGCCGATATTAGCGCCATTTGCGATTGCGGCTTTATTCGCTTATTTATTTGATCCACTGGTGGACAAGCTGGAAACCTGGAAGCTCAGCAGAACCTTGTCAGTGGTGGTGGTTTTTTTGCTGATAAGTATGTTAATGATTACTGTGGCGTTAATCATAATTCCTGCTTTGGAACGGCAAATTAGTTATTTAATTAAAAATCTGCCGGTTTATATTAATTGGCTTAAAGACAACATCAATCCGTGGTTACAATCACAATTTGGCATAGAAATTGATTTGTTTGACAGTGCCCAAATAAGTCAACTGCTCAAAGAGCATTGGGAAAGTGCCGGTGGTGTTGCTCAAACGGTAATTAGTTCAGTGACCAAAAGTGGTTTGGTGATACTTAATTGGGTGATGAACTTACTTTTAATTCCCGTGGTTTTATTTTATTTATTACGAGATTGGGACATCATCACTGAACGTGTTGGTGAACTGATTCCGCGTCGATATTACCAGACCGTTTATAAAATCAGTCATGATTCAAATTCTGTTCTCAGTGCCTTTCTTCGTGGTCAGTTGAGTGTGATGTTGGCCTTGGGAATTATTTACACCGTGGGTTTGTGGTTTATTGGTATAGAGTTGTCATTATTAATCGGTATGGGAGCGGGTTTGGTGTCATTTGTGCCTTATTTGGGTGCCATCACAGGATTGATTGGTGGTGTCATTGCTGCCCTGGTGCAATTCGGTGACTTGATTCATGTGGCTTATGTGTTAATTGTTTTTGGAGTCGGGCAGTTATTGGAAGGTATGGTGCTGACACCTTGGTTAGTGGGCGATAAAATTGGTTTACACCCGGTGGCTGTTATTTTTGCGGTTTTGGCAGGAGGCCAGTTATTTGGTTTTGTTGGTGTGTTATTGGGTCTGCCTTTGGCAGCGGTGGTGATGGTACTCTTACGTCATGCCCACCAAAAGTATGTAAATAGTGATTTATACGGCCAACCATCTACAGCACAACAAACAAGTGGCACGGATGACTAAACCGCAAATACCCTTACAACTACAGGTGCCTGATTCAGTCACTTTTGCAGACTTTATGGCGCATGATGAAGTGGTGGCCAGTTTGCAAAATTTTTCTGAATTAGCGGGTTTTTGTTATTTATGGGGGCCATCCAAATCCGGTAAGAGCCACCTATTGTCCGCATACAGTCATCATCGCCAGCATCAGGGAGAAGCCGGTGTCTTGTTTTCGGCCAAGGTGTTATTGGACACAGACATCAGTGATGTGCTGCAACCACAATGGTCATTTATCCTGTTAGACGATGTGCAGCTAACAGCCGGTCATAATCTTGGCGAACGGCATTTATTTAATGCTTTTAACAGTTGTCGAGCCAACCGAATACCGTTGTTGGTGGCCTCGCAAATCTCACCCAGAAATACGCAATGGCAATTGCCTGATTTACGTTCTCGGTTACAATCAGGTCTGACTTTAGAACTGGCCGTTCTAAAAGGTAATCAGGCCATGATGTTGCTGAAACGGCAGTTTAAACATTATGGTATACCGACGGATGAGGCTGTCATTCGCTATATCGCAGGGCATCACGCCACTGACTACACATCATTGGACACCTTGCTCAAAAAGCTGTCTGCCTTATCACTTCGTGATAAACGAAAATTAACGGTACCCTTTGTTAAACATGTTATTGCAGAGAAATAAAGAATGACGGTGGACAAGACCCACAGCAATGTGGATAATACGCCATCGGTGACTCTCGTTTGTCACCCCGCAATGGTTAGCAATGAACCCGGTCAGGCCCGGAAGGGAGCAGCCGTAGTTGTAACACCATGTGCGGGGACCGGCTGGCGGGAGTCCCTCTTTTTAAAGCAATCAATATGACCTATCAAGTACTTGCCAGAAAGCACCGCCCCCAGAATTTCAAAGAAGTTGTGGGTCAGGAACATGTGGTGCAAGCCCTGGTTAACGGTTTAGATAATAACCGTTTGCACCATGCCTTTTTGTTCACCGGTACCCGCGGTGTGGGTAAAACCACATTGGCTCGGGTATTGGCTAAATCCTTAAATTGTTTAGAAGGTGTCAGCAGTCAACCCTGTGGAACCTGTCGCCATTGTGTAGAAATACAGCAGGGTGATTTTATTGATTTAATCGAAGTGGATGCCGCTTCCAGAACCGGTGTTGATGACACCCGGAGCCTGCTCGATAATGTCAGTTATGCACCCAATAAAGGGCTGTATAAAATATATCTGATAGACGAAGTGCACATGTTTTCGAAAAGCAGTTTTAATGCACTGTTAAAAACCCTGGAAGAACCACCTGAGCATGTCAAATTTTTACTGGCCACCACTGAACCTGAAAAATTACCGATCACCGTTCTGTCCCGTTGTTTGCAGTTTAATTTAAAACGACTAACGGAAAAACAAATCAGTGATTATCTGGCCGAAATTCTGCAACGGGAAGCGCTTGATTTCGAAGAAAAGGCATTGCAATTGGTGGCGAGAGTTGCCGATGGCAGTATGCGAGACGCGTTAAGTTTACTGGATCAATCTTTGGCCTTTGGTGGCAATAAACTGGTTTATGACGAAGTGCGAACCATGCTGGGCACGGTTCAACAGTCTCATGTGGTTGAATTATTGAGTCTGATTATTTCAGGTGATAAAAGTGGTGTGGTTGACAAATTGGATTGGTTTCATGCCATGTCCACGGATTACGGTCAGTTATTGGAAGAACTCAGCCGCTTATTGCATGAGATAGCCTTAACCCAATCATTAAAAAAAGTAACCGGTGGTGGTGCCTTTGAAATTGCCGAATTAAAAAAACTGGCGCAACAATTAAGTGCAGAACGTGGACAGCTGTATTATCAGTTTGTGGTGGTTGGATTGGAACAAATGCGCACTGTTCCGGATAAAAAAATCTCTTTTGAAATGACCATAATAAGAATGCTCGATTTTGATGTCATTTCCGAGCAACCCGGTTCACCGCAAGGTGATGGTTCGAGCCATAAAAAAACAGTACAAACACAGCCTGGCCAGAACAGTGAAAAGAGTCGCTCGGAAAAGGCGGGTAAAGCTAAATCCACAAACAGCGCTCAAGTGAAGGAAAAGTTGCTGTCACCAGCCAGTACCCGACATGTGAATTTATCAGACTTGAGCAATGAGAATTGGCCTGAGGTTTTTAAAAATTTACCCCTCAAGGGTATGGCCAGAGAGTTGGCGCGTAATCTCATGGTGCTTGAAAATAACAACAACACCATTATATTTGCTTTAGATGCAGCGGTGGAGCCGTTTAAAACCCAAAAATCAATGGCTAAATTAAATCAAATATTAGCGGCAGAGCAACAAAATTATCAATTACAGTTCACCGTTCGTGAGCGGGTGAGTTCGGTGGCGAAAAAACAAGCTGAAGCAGATAAAAAAAACATAGAACAACGTCAACAAGACAAAGACCCGGTGGTTGAGGCGCTACAAGAACGATTTGATGCCACCATCATTAATGAAAAAATAGGTTAGTAAATATGAAAGGTACATTAGGAAACATGATGCAGCAAATGCAAAAAATGCAAGAGCAGATGCAACAAGCCCAAGCAGAAATGGCCGAGAAGGAAGTAATTGGTTCTGCTGGTGCAGACGCGGTTAAGGTGACCATGAGTGGCCATCAACAAGTCAAAAAAATTGCTATTGACCAGGCCATGGTAGGTGATGATTTTGAAATGTTGGAAGATTTACTCACAGCCGCTTTTAATGATGCCCTCAATAAAGTCAGTGAATTGCAAAAGGAGAACATGGGTGGATTAACCGACGGTTTAAACTTACCGCCTGGTTTTAAAATGCCCTTTTAACAGTTATGTCACTGGTAACCCAATTAATGGATGCCTTGCAAATTATGCCGGGCGTCGGTCCAAAATCAGCGCAACGTTTGGCATTTTATTT
>QQUO01000084.1 GCA_008501575.1 Pseudomonadota bacterium | reverse complement strand
CAAACCAATCAAGGGTTGGAATATTAATGTAATAAACCCCCACAGCACCGGCTTCTTGTAATGCCGCCACGCCTTTACCCATAATCACAAATGCCAACAACAAGAGCACCAGGGCCGTGGCTTTAAAGAATAACCCCAAAGGCAATCGCATGCCAATCCTGAAAAACAGGACAGTCACCAATGCCAAACAAATCACCGCCACTGCAATACCATAAAATAAATAACTATCGGTCACGGTGTTGACTTGTGTCCATAAGGCCTGATAGAACAAAATGGTTTCAAAGATTTCTCGATACACCGAAATAAAAGCCACAAAAGCCAACATCCACAGAGTCCCTTGACCTAAAGCAGTATCAACTTTGGATTTAATGTAATTCATCCACTTTTGACTGTTGGCATTACTGTGCATCCAAAAACCCACATAAAATAGAATCAAAGCCGCCAATACACCGGCAATGCCTTCAGTTAATTCACGCGAGGCACCGCTGACAGCAATTAAATGAGTGGCCACATACCAGGTTAAAACACCTGCCAATAACGCAGCCATCCAACCATAATGAATGTAACGACTGGCCTTTTCAGCTTTGGCTTTTCGGGTAAATGTTAATAAGGCAGCTAACACCAATATGGCCTCTAAGCCTTCTCGAAATAAAATGAAGAAACTGGCAGAAAATGTGGCCATGGCACTTAAGCCACCGGTATCAAGAACTTCGCCAACTTCCACGATAATGGATTGTGCCGCAGCAATGCGCTGATCTAAGACCGATTTTTCCATGTTACGGTCTATGGCTTCGCGCACCCCCATAAAACTTTTTTCTGCCCGCAACATCAAATCCTTATCAACTGCAGACACTTGTTTTTCCACCATTTCAAAACCATCCAAATATGCCGATAAGGCCGCTTGCTTGGCGGTGTCTAAATCGCCCAGAGCATAAGCCGATGCCGCTTTCACCAATTTATCCCGGCTGATGCTGAGAAACTGGTTTTGGTTAAACAAAGCCTCAGGATGTACCCGTAAATAGCCCAAAGCGGCATGGGCTTGTTCCCCATAGGCTTGGTAAACATCTTCAGGGGCCATGGCCACCACGGTATTTAAACCCAGTTGATTCTTCATCCCCGGAATATTATTGATGGCCTGTTGGCCTGTGGCAATCATTTCTTTGGTGACCGCTTTTTGCCCCACATAAAAAGCCAAAGCCCATCGCTCTGCTTCTGTAAAGGCCGCTTCATAAGCCACCATTGCGGTGCCATCGACACCTTGCGTGATGGTGGTATAAAGACCCAACATCGAACGACCATCATAACGCGCCAGTTCACTAAAATCAGTCGGCGCCGGTTCCATGCCGGTTGCCGCGGGGCCATCACCCAAACCGGTTTGTCCGTGACAACTGGCACAAGAGGATTGATATAATGTGGCGGCTTGCGCCATATCAGGCGCAATCTTGGGTAACACCGGAATACCGTAGACTGTCACCAAACCACCACGAATGGACTGCGCCAAAGACTTTATGGCCGATTCATCCACTTGCTTTTCAACGGCATTTAATAATGATTTGGCTTGATTTAGCAGTTCATTTTTACCATCAGCAGCAGGCAATGCTTTAATGCCCTCAAGCAGCAAATATGAAAACTCCTGCATTTCAGTGTATTCAGCATCACTGATTATGTGACCCTGGTCAACCGCATTAATGTAATCAGCGCCGATGTATTCGACCAGTTGCACCAATGCTGTTTGTTCAGCTGCCTGGCTACTGGCTTGTGCCATAGACAGACAAGATACAGACGTAATTAGTAACGCAATCAAGGCATAAAATGGTTTATTGTTCATGTGGGCCTGTGTTTAGAGTCAAATCAAATGGTAATGGTTCATATTCTCATTACCAACAATAACCGGCATTTTAGTGACATTCCAATGCAAAAACAATCTCTAATTGTTCTATTTATTGGCTTGTAACCGACTTGTCATCCCCATAAATCGCCACATACAATTCTTCGGCTGTCTTAAAACCACGGTACATACCAGTGGTGTTAAAAATCATTACCGGACGACCCTGGGTATCGAGCCCGATAATACCGCCATCACCACCCACCGTGCTTAAGGTTTGATTGATAACCTCATCAGCCGCTTGTTGCAAACTTTTATTCTGATACAAAACCCGTGCACAAATATCATGGGCCACCGCATAACGAATAAAATATTCACCATGGCCGGTGGCAGAAATGCCACAGCTGCGATCATCGGCATAGGTACCGGCCCCAATCACCGGTGAATCGCCGATACGCCCCCAGGCTTTATACGTCATGCCACCGGTCGAGGTACCGGCGACGATTTGGCCGTTTTGATCGATGGCCACTGCACCAACGGTACCAAATTTAAATTCATGATCGAGGACATCACTGACAGCCGCTTCTTTGCGACCTTTTTGTCGCGTTGCTTCATCCACTTTTTCCCAGGCTTGCAATCGTGCCTCGGTATCAAAATAACTGTTTTCAACCTGGCTTAAACCTTGGGCCTTAGAAAATGCATCCGCACCACGACCGGACAACATAACATGCGGTGAATGCAACATCACCGCCTGCGCTGCTAATATCGGATTTTTGGTGTATTTCACACCGGCCACCGCACCGGCTTGTAAATCTGAACCGCGCATGATGGAGGCATCCAGTTCATGACTTTTCTCACGGGTATAGACCGCACCTTTACCGGCATTAAAATTGGCAGAATCTTCAAGTATGGTAATGGCCGCCACCACTGCATCAGTGGCATCTTGACCGGCTTCTAATGCGGCATAACCGGCATTTAACGCCTGTTTTAAATCCGCACGGATCGATGCTTCTTGTTGCTCACTCAATTGCGATCGTTCGATGGTACCGGCACCACCATGAATAACGATGGCAATTGGTTTATCCGCCGCCACAACAACGCTCACTAACATAAACAATACGATACATAATAATCTCATGGTTACCCCTAACAAACAATAATAAACCCAAAAACAACGGAAAAGCCCATTGACTCGAATTAAGTGTAACAAAAATCCATCACCCATTCGATTTTAGCAAAATATTGAGTAAACACTGACCCTTAATTGTCACCCCCATAAAAATCTCATCAAAGTGATGCCCCAGATAGTAATTTCAGGGAAAAAAAAGAAAAAAACCCGGACTTTGATAAAAATTTAAACGCAGCTGTGTTAACCTTTGGCCTTTCACAAAAAATATTTAACTATGGAAATTAAGAAAGACTGTGTGGTCGGCATGCACTACAAATTAACCGACGATCAAGGACAGGTATTGGATTCATCAGAAGGACGCGAGCCACTGAAGTTTATTCAGGGTGCGAACAATATTATTCCGGGTCTTGAAAAAGCCATGGAAGGTAAACAACAAGGCGATCAGTTTGATGTCACGGTTGAACCCGAAGAAGCTTATGGTGTGCGGCATGAACAAATGATTCAAAAAGTACCCAAAAGTGCTTTTCAAGGTGTTGAAGAGCTTAACGTGGGTATGCAATTTCAAGCGGAAACCCAACAAGGACAAATCCCGGTTAAAATTACTGCCATAGATGGTGATGAAGTCACTGTTGATGGTAACCATGAATTGGCCGGTCAGCGCTTACATTTCAATGTCACGGTCGAAGAAGTCCGTGAAGCCAGTTCTGAAGAATTGGATCATGGTCATGCGCACTAACTAAGCCGCCCTTAAGATAAATAAAAAAGCCGACCAAATGGTCGGCTTTTTTGTGGCAATGTGCCGGAATTATTTTAAGCTGGCATAATAGGCCGCTAAATTTTCAATGTCTGCATCGCTTAAGCCCATAACCATCGGCGCCATGGTGGGATCGGTACGGACACCATCACGAAACGCTTTTATTTGTTTGACCAAATAAGCATCTTTTTGACCTGCCAAATTAGGCCACATAGGTGCCGGACTAATGCCATTGGCACCATGACAGGCTGCGCACACTGCCGACTTGGCTTTACCGGCTTCCACATCTGCCGCCAATCCGGAAAAAGACATCATTAGACCCAGGCTTAATACTAAAATAAGTTTCATAACACGCTCCATTAATTAAAAAAAAACGCATTATAGGTCAGCAAATTAATCACAAAAGAAAAATATCAAACAACATTCATCTTTTTAATAAAATCATGATACATATCAAGATTTCCGGGATTTAGCTGCCGGCTAACAAAGGTTTTTAAAAAAACCGATGGTTTAAACCCACATAAAATCCAGCACCGGGGCGGGCATAACCATAGACTTCTTGATAATCAGCATCAAAAACGTTATCCGCACGAATATAAGCACGGGTTCTCTCAGTAAAAGCCCAACTGGCGTTAAAACTGACCGTGGAATAACCATCAAGCCGTACTTTCTCGGTTAAAAAGGTGCTGGGTGAGAAAAAGTGGTCCAACTGGCTGCTTTGGTGATGTATGGTGCTGTATAAACGCCCCCGTTGATCGGCAAAATCGTAGTTTAAGGTTAAACTCGCCACCTGTTTCGGGCGTCGGATTTCAGGCTGCGCCACTGACCAAGCATCTTCTTCTGTGGCATCGGTATAAGTGTAATTTAAGCGACTGGAAAATTGTGGCGTCCATTGACCCAGCCAGCTTAGCTCAAGCCCATTGCGATGGCTGTCATTGTTTTTATTGCGGGCGGTAAAAGCACCGGCATCGACGTCATACACAAAACCATCAATTTCATCGGTTAAATCCTGATTGAAATAAATCAGCGCCCATTGATGGTCC
>QQUO01000114.1 GCA_008501575.1 Pseudomonadota bacterium | reverse complement strand
AATCCCCCCATCCGGCCATATCAGACTCACCCAGGCCCAAAGACCCCTGCGCCAAAACCCGGGCATAAAAGTGATTATTGTGCACTTGTATATCCCACGGTCGATCACCATCAATACAAACATCGGCTGCCTGTAACCAACGAATCAAAGTACTTTTAAGTGTATTATTTTTCATAAATTTAACCAATAACTTAATTATTATAACAAATAGCCACCCTTGTTTTGAGGTCATTGCTTGGTAAATATTGACTGCAAACCAGCTTTACAGAACTTTTCTATACGGGCGACTTTGATATACGTCAAGATTTAATCAATCACCCCCGTGTAGTACCGATTTAATTCGTACAATAGGCCTTTTAACTTGCCCGTTGCAACCATGTTCAAGCCTGAATTATTATCACCTGCCGGCAGCCTGAAAAATATGCGCTACGCCTTTGCCTATGGTGCTGATGCTGTCTATGCCGGTCAACCGCGTTACAGCCTAAGAGTACGAAATAATGAATTTAATTTGAGCAATTTACAAATTGGTATTGATGAAGCCCATGCAACCGGTAAACAATTTTATGTGGTCAGTAATATTGCGCCCCATAACAGTAAGCTAAAAACTTTTTTGCGCGATATTGAACCGGTCATCGAAATGCAACCCGATGCCCTGATTATGTCGGATCCGGGCTTAATTATGCTGGTACGGACTCATTTTCCCGACATCGCCATTCATTTATCGGTACAAGCCAATGCGGTGAATTGGGCCACGGTTAAATTCTGGCAACAGCAAGGCATTGAACGGGTCATTCTGTCCCGGGAATTGTCTCTGGATGAAATCGAAGAAATTCGCTGTAAGGTGCCTGATATGGAATTGGAGGTGTTTGTTCACGGTGCTTTATGTATGGCTTATTCGGGCCGTTGTTTGTTATCGGGCTACATCAATAAACGCGATCCCAACCAAGGCACCTGCACCAACGCCTGTCGCTGGCAATATGCGGTCCATCCGGCCACTGAAACGGTCACCGGTGATGTGGTGGCACAAGCACCCCAAGCCAGCAGCGAAATCGTCCTGTTGCAGGAATTAGGCCGACCCAATGACTATTTGCCCACATACGAAGACGAACACGGCACTTATATTATGAATTCAAAAGACTTGCGTGCCGTGGCTCAAGTGGAACGACTGGTTGAAATGGGCATACATTCACTGAAAATCGAAGGCCGCACCAAATCCCATTACTACTGTGCCCGCACCGCCCAGGTCTATCGCCAGGCCATTGATGATGCCGTTGCCGGTCGCCCGTTTGACCCAAATTTGAACAATCAATTATCCCATCTTGCTCACCGTGGCTACACCGAAGGCTTCTTACAACGCCACCGCCCGCAAGACACCCAAAACTATGACCAGGGTCACTCTAAAAGTGACTCCCAACAATTTGTCGGTGAAGTTATGGGCAGAGAAGGTGATTGGATTTATATCGACGTCAAAAATAAATTTCTGGTCGGTGACCAGCTTGAATTAATGACCCCAAATGGTAATCTACCCTTCACCCTTCAGTCCATGCGAAATCAGTATGGTGAAACCATCAATGATGCCAAAGGCTCCGGTCATCTGGTCACAATTCCCATGGATCAAAGCATCAATGTGGATATGGGTTTACTGATGCGCTATTTACAACCCGTTAATCAAAAATCAACAACGGATAAACACAGCCATGGCCTTACTGATTGAGTCAGATTGTATTAACTGCGACATGTGCGAGCCCGAATGCCCCAACGAGGCCATATATTACGGTGAAATTATCTATGAAATCGATCCCAATAAATGCACCGAATGTGTCGGCCATTACGATATCCCCCAATGCATCGAAGTCTGCCCCATCGACTGTATTATTAATGACCCCGAACATAAAGAAAGCCCCGAACAACTATTGAACAAATTCAGCAGCTTGTATAATTTAGGCTAAACTGTCTTCATAGACAGTAAAAATCTTATCAATATGACCCGCAAAGCACATCAACTCCATGTAGCAGAATCCCTGGACAAAGGTCAACAAATGACCACCGATAAAATTGCCCCGGAAAGCGCATATTAAACCAGAAGTCTATACCATCACCATCGACATCATTGTTTGGCTGGGCATAACCAAATGGATTAGATTCCCAAGACCAAATTCGATGATTAACCAATTTTATAATTTATTTTATGTACTCTCGATAATGTTTATAGTAATAAAAAAGGGCATCTTGCGATGCCCTTTGTGTGCTTTTAAGCAGTTTGCTTATTAAGGTGCAGTACAACCTGTTATTCTGACATTATCAATCACCCAGCCTTCAGGTCGACCGACCGAAGAATCTGAAGTTAAGCGGAATGCCAGTTTAATGTCACTGCCGGCATAATCATCGACATCAACGTTAAATACCGTGGCCGTCATGGGATCACCGCACCAGGCGAGGGTACCGCCGGGTAACGGATTATTCCATGAGCCACTCACAGGGCCATCATAGGCATTATTAATAATGTCGGCATCAAGAACCTGGGTAAAGGCCCCACCATTAACAGAAACTTCCAAAATGGCTGAATCGTAACAGCCACCAGTTCTGTCTTCGATAGTTTGGGTGTTCCAGAACCGCAGTGTTAAAGGCCCGATACCTGTGGGCAATGGCAATAAAGGCGATACCAATGAACTGTCGTTAATAGCATCAATATCATCACCTTGATAAGCCATACTACCACCATCGCCCACCGGTTGTAGCGACCAATTGGTCAATCCAACTGCGGTTTCAATGGTCCACGGCTGTGGACTGATGGGCTCGTAACCATTTTTAAAGATTAAATCCACTGCACCGACATTAAAATCATAATAATAAACATCAGTTTGCTGGGTGCCAATCGGACAATCTCCGGGCGCCACTGTTGTTTGAAAAGTATAAACGCCACTGGTGCTATTACCACAGGGGCTTTGTGATGTCACCCGCCAGTAATAATCAGTACTGGTTTGCAAATCAATCACCGGGGTATAACTGGTACCGGTTACGGTTTCAGAAATATCCACTGTGGCAAATGACACATCGGTGGACAGCTCAAATAAATAATTAACCGCATTGGCATCACTACTCCAAGTGAAGTTTGGTTTAGTTTGCACATTGGTTTCAGCATCTGTGGGTGTTAATAAACTTGAACCACTGGTGATACCTTCCGAATAATTAACCGTTAAGTCAATATTTTTATTTATGATGGTGCCGCCATCGTCACCACTGGCCAAAAGGCTAATAATGTCAGTGCCGTTGCTACCACTGTTATCCACATCAAAGGTAAAGTCTGACAAGAATGGGGGCACCTGAGCATTCACAGAAAAAGCGCTGTTATTAACATAAGCCGGGGCGGAATCCACACTTAAGGTTACGGTACCTGCATAACCAAGAACTTCAGTGATGGATAAATTTGATAAGTTACCAATGTCATTGGCACACACCGATAATTCAGAAGGCGTGGCATCCACATTAAAAGTGGGTTCGGCATTGGCATTATCGCCATAACCCACCATGGCATCCACTGAACTGGCACGGTTATCGGTCCAGGTCATGGCCATTTTATCCAAGACCACAGATAAACCGTTGTAATCGCCCCACTCTTGGCCATTATTAACATTACTGGAAGTCTGGGTCGAATAACGCTGCGCACCCTGCGCTAACCAGGTGGCACCACCATCGGTGGAAACGTTGTAGTAAAAATCGACACCACTTCTGGCACTGGAATGACGGGTGTCATAAAAGCCAATATGTACCACACCATTTTCACCGACTTTAATCCAGGGATGAAAGCGATCCACGGTCAGCTTATCAGCCGTGGGATGGGGTTTGGGCAATTCTGTCCAGCTGGCGCCGGCATCAATGGATTTAAAGACCCGAATCTCAGCATGGTTATTATTGGCCGAACCGGTACCATAACCAACACTGTCCGAAGTTTCGTCAGTAATGGCCACGTATAAATGGTCATTATTGGTATCAATATCGGCAGAAGCATAAATAAAGACTTCACGGGTTTCCATGGCCGGAACCGGGAAATCAAAGCGGCCGCGAATCGGTGACACCACCACCGGTGCCTGGAAAGTCGCACCACCATCAGTGGATTTCAACATATTTAATTCAGCCTGATTATTGCTATCACTGTCTAAGCCGGGGTAAAAATAATAAATATTTCCCGCTGAATCGGTGGTGATATCTGAACCAATACCGGTATCCACACCAACGTTAATGGGGGTGCTCCAGGTGGTGCCATAATCAGTGGAACGGGCAAAGCGCATCACGTTACCTTTATGATAAGTGATATAGACATTGTCTTTATGCGGTGATGTTGGGGAACGATCCACATGAATAAACTCTTTGTCATTGGACTGATCGCCGTCAACCATAATCATCGGCACCCAGGTTTGGCCGCCATCTTCTGAATATGAACTGCGAATATTACAACCACCAAAACCACAACTACCCAAATCTGCTTGATACGTCCTTTGCGGCACCACGTCAGTGGTTGACCAATCAACGGTTGGATCACAGCAGGAACTGGGATTAACTTGTGAAGCGAACCAGGTAACGCCACCATCGGTGGTGTAATACATTTCCTGCCCGCCATTGGCGTTGGCACCGGCCACCGCTTGCATATTATTGTAAGGATTGTATTCTATAGTGACTTCATTACCGTCATTTTGTAACACCACTTCACCAGTGGGATTGACCACTGTTCCTTTACGCGGGTCATCGGGTTTACCGTCTAAAGTATAGGGGTGGTAATATTTACCCAAACCTTCTTTATACCAAACACCATCCACCAATAAACCACCATAATGAATTAAAAAGGCATGATACAGTTCTCGGGGATAGAACTCAGTGATATGGGGATTGGCTTTTCTGGCTTTAACTTTAAAAAAAGCCGGAACATTTCTCACGAAATGATCATTTTCCGGTAAAATCGCCAGGTCTTCCTGGGTAAGCTGGTAATTTCGATCATCCCAGGGACCCTGTTTGGCTAATGACGCATAATCGACCCGCTGATCAACGCCCAATTGTTGTCTTATTTCCGCTTGTGCGGTCAATGACGCTGCCATCATAATGACAGCTGTTATTAAAATTTTCATATACTCCTCTCTTTTATAAAAATAGGTTATTACATAATAAACCCATTTTTTTTTGAGCACAATCTAACAATTAATTTTTTTTGGGATTTGTGAACTTGGTCAAGTAAGCGTATTTCGTACCTTAAACTCAAAAACGCCCTGCTTAGGCACGAACTCATCCGCCTTAATTTATTTTTTGTTGCTTATTGGCTCAAGCTTGTTCGTTCCCCAAAGGGCAATAATTCCGTTGCTGAAATCGATATGGCTATCCACAATGGCCATCAACAATGTGCCCGCAAGGAAAAAAAACCACACACAATGGTTCAATCTGTTAATAATAAATAATTATTTTCAGCGTTTTTTTGAAACAGAAAAATTCCTGTTAAAGCTGCAAGTAAAAGATGGGTATAATATAAATATATTTAACAACATATCAGGGCACGGATTCATTGAGGTTTGTTCTCGGTGAATTTAATTTCAATTAAGACTTGAACTATCCGCGATTGATGCTATATTAGCTTATTCAAATAAACAAACTGAGACTGATCTTGAAAGCTCAATTAATTATTAATAAACAACCCATGAAGACATTAATCATTACATTCCTCATTTTCACCCACTGTGCAGCCATCAGTGACAATGCCTGGTATGAGGTTGAACTCAGCAAAGCACCGGTTATCAGAACCTTTCAAGGTCAAGTTGAAGCCATCCAACAGGCCACGGTTTCTGCCCAAACCAATGGCCGAGTGTCTGAAATTCATGCCGATGTTGATGATTATTTGAGCGCCGGCACGGTCATTATCGAATTCACAAATAAAGAACAAAAACAAGCGGTGGAACGGGCCCGTGCCAATTTGGAGGCCGCCAAAGCCACAGAGAAGCAAGCCCTGGCCAGTTTTAAACGGGCACAAAGCATTTTTGAGCGCAAATTAATTTCGCAAAGTGAATATGATCAGGCTGAAAGCCAAAAAAACACCGCTGTTGCGGCCGTCAAAACTCAGCAGGCGGCACTGGAAACAGCCCTTACACAGCTTGAATACACCTTAATCAAAGCCCCTTTTGACGGTATTGTTACTGCCCGTCATATTGAGCCGGGCGAAACGGTTAATATTGGCATGCCGCTGATGTCTGGATTGTCTCTGGACCATCTCAGGGTCATTACCCACATACCTGAATCGATTGCCAATAACATCAGCAACAATGCAGACATTGAATTTCCTGACGGCACAATCGTTAAAAGCAGTGATTTGACGTTATTTCCCTATGCTGATCCAATAAGTAAAACCTTTGAATTGCGGCTCAATTTACCGGCAAAAACAGCCGGTTTATTTCCGGGTATGTCGCTTAAAATTTATTTTAAAGTGGGTGAAAAATCCGCCATCATGATACCAAGCAATGCCATTGTTCATCGTGGTGAACTGACCATGGTGTATGTTAAATTTGGAGATAAACGCGTACCCCGGCAAATTAAGACAGGCCAACAAAATAACAACATGACAGAAGTGATTTCAGGTTTAAAACCAGGTGATATCATTACCACCAACCCCGTGCTTTCTGCATTAAGCCAAGGCCCGAAAAACCCATAACATAGGATTATAATTTCATGAATAATCAAGAAAAATTATCCATTTCGGGTATCCTGGCTAAAAGTTTTCAAAGCAATGAATTAACACCCTTAATCGCTTTGGTTTTGGTGTTGTTAGGTGCTTTTGCCGTACTGGTGACACCGCGCGAAGAAGAACCGCAAATCGATGTCACTTTTGCCAATGTCATGATTGGATTACCCGGCGCCACTGCCAAAGAAGTTGAACAGCTTATTACCAATCCCGCAGAACAGGTGTTAGACGAACTGTCGGATGTCAAACATATTTATTCGATTTCCCGCCCCGGCATGTCAATCATCACGGTTCGCTTTAAAGTGGGGATAAAAAGAAATGATGCCATCGTCCGGCTTTATAATCAGGTGCAATCCAACAGCGACTGGTTACCTTATAACTTGGGGGCCACCACCCCCATCATTAAACCGTTGGGGATTGACGATGTACCGGTTTTAACCGCCACCCTATGGAGTGATGATGCCGATAAAACGCATGCAGATTTGCTTAAAGTGGCCCATAGCCTTGAAAATCAACTCAAACGCATTCCTGACACCCGAATTATCCGCAGTTTCGGTGGTGGTCAACAAATCGTACATATTGAAATGGACCCGGTTAATATGCTCAATTACCAGTTGAGCTTTGCTGACATCAGCCATGCTTTACAAGCCAGCAATTATCGTTTACCGTCAGCCACCCGTGTGGCAGATAATCAACTGATTGAAGTCCAAACAGGCTATTCATTCAATCACATTGACGACCTGAAAAATCTCATTGTTAAAGTCACAGACCAAGGCAAGCCCGTCTATTTACAAGACGTTGCCCGCATTTATGATGGCGCTGATTCACCGGATTCTTACACCTGGATTCATTCCGGTCATGCCTGGGGAGGCAATATCGCACCTGATTACGCCCCGGCCATCACCATTGCAGTGGGTAAAAAACCCGGTAGCAATGCCGGTCAAATAACCCAATCCATCATCGAATCCATCGATCAGTTAAAACAAAGTCACATCCCACAAGATGTTCATGTGGAAATCACTCGAGATTATGGACAAACCGCCAACGACAAGGCCAATCAACTGATTAAAAAGCTCATTTTTGCCACCTTATCTGTGATTATTCTGATGCTTATCGCCATGGGATGGCGGCAAGCCCTGGTGGTGGGCTTAGCGGTCAGTATCACGTTGGCCATCACTTTGTTTGCTTCTTGGACTTACGGCTTTACATTAAACCGCGTCTCCCTGTTCGCCTTGATTTTCTCCATTGGTATTCTGGTGGATGATGCAGTGGTGGTGGTGGAAAACATTCACCGCCGCAGCAAAAATAACAACAACAAACTCAGCGACATTATTCCACCGGCTGTGGATGAAGTGGGCGGTCCCACAATCTTGGCCACTTTTACTGTTATCGCGGCTTTGATGCCAATGGCATTTGTGACCGGTTTAATGGGCCCTTACATGAGCCCGATACCCATTAATGCCAGTATGGGCATGTTATTGTCGTTGTTAATTGCTTTGATAATCACCCCGTGGTTATACCGCAAAATTATTGGCAACGACCACGATGATTTAACAGATGTCACTGATGAGAAACCCAAGAAAATGTCTATCTTTCAGCGCATATTGCCGGTGTTTCTCAAACAGGAAAAAGGCCGCAAACCACGCTATGCACTGATTGGCTCGGTTGTGATGTTACTCATCGTTTCTATTTTATTGGTGCCTTTTCAACGGGTTATTTTAAAAATGCTGCCCTTTGACGATAAATCAGAATTACAAATTATTGTCGATATGAAAGAAGGCACCACATTGGAAACAACCAATCAACTGATGGTTGAACTGGTCGCTGAATTGAATGAGTTTGAAGAGGTTAAACACGCGGTCGCCTACACCGGAATGTCTTCACCGATTAATTTTAATGGCCTGGTAAGACAATACTTTCTGCGCAAAGGACCACACCTCGGCGACATTCAAATCATGCTCACCGACAAGCATGAGCGATCTAAACAAAGCCATGAAATCGCCTTAGACATGAGAGAAGTCATTCATCAAATGGCACAAAAATATGATGCATCATTAAAAATTGTTGAAGTCCCACCGGGGCCTCCGGTGATATCACCCCTGGTGGCAGAAATATATGGTGACCATTACCCACAACAAATAATCGCCACCAGAGAAATAGAAAAGCTATTTCATGAAGTTGATCATTTGGTTGATATCGACACCACAGTTGAACATGATGCACCTAAGCAGGTGCTTGAAATTGATCTGTCCAAAGCCATGCTGGCCGGTGTTTCGCAACAGCAAATAATTACCACCGTAAACACCGCCCTGGCCGGTACTGATGTCAGCTATTTGCATGACCAAAACAATAAGTATGCACAGCCGATTCGTATTGAGATTGAACGAACCAAGCAAAATGATTTAAATAATCTGCTGACCGTACCGATAAAAACCCAACGCGGTGATTTTGTACAATTGGGTGAGTTGGTCACTGTGGTGGATACAGTGATTGAGAAATCGATTCAACACAAAGATTTGCGTCCCATGACCATGGTAACGGCCGATATTGCCGGTGGCGCGGATTCACCGCTGTATGGTATGTTTGGGGTTAAAAAACTGATTGAAGAGCAACATCCCGAGATTGAACAGTATTTTATTAAACAACCTTTATTCAGTGACAAGACCTACATCAAATGGGATGGTGAATGGCAGATTACTTATGAAACCTTCCGTGATATGGGGATTGCCTATTCTGTTGGCCTGATTCTAATTTTTTTACTGATTGTGGCGCACTTTCATTCCTATTTTGTGCCGCTCATTATTATGGCCCCGATTCCTTTAACCATTATCGGAATTTTACCCGGTCATTGGATACTGGGCGCACAATTCACCGCCACATCCATGATTGGCATGATTGCGCTGGCCGGTATTATTGTTAGAAATTCAATTTTACTGGTGGATTTTGTTCATATTCAGCTGGCAGAAGGCGCTGATTTAAAAACAGCGGTTATTCAGTCTGCAGAAGTACGCGCTAAGCCAATTATTCTGACCGCTTTAGCAGCCATGATGGGTGCCTTCTTTATCCTTGATGACCCGATATTCAATGGCCTGGCCGTGTCGCTCATTTTTGGTATTTTGATCTCCACTTTACTCACTTTAGTGGTTATCCCGGTGCTGTATTACTGGTACCAATCAAGACAAGACAATAAAATAAATGCCGCTGTTTAGTCACTTGCAATTTAACCACACAAATGGAAATACAACTTTATTAAACAAATGTCTTATTATTTTTCAGGGTGATATTTGAATTATTTCTTCGCTTATTTTTTTAATTTTTTTACAAAACACTTAGTTTTACAAATGAAAGATTACTGCACGATTTTAAATTCAAAACGATGGAAATATTGATCACTTATTTCGGTTTCATCCATTCTGTCAAAGTGGACTTTCCAGTCAGTAACAGCAGTGAATACTGACATTTCAAAAACACCTGCCGGGCTGGCATTGATAATATCAATTTTATTCACTGAACCATCTTTCTTTAGATGGATTAAAGTTTCTACCCAGCCTTCCTGCCCTGCTGACAAGGCAAATTCCGGATGTTTTGGATCAGGGCCTATGACATTAAATAATCCCGGCACTTTAACCAGCGCTTGACTTTGACTGCCCGGATTAACTGCTATCTGTTGTCTGGATAATGAAGCTAAAGAGTCTGTCTGATCACCATCAGCCTCTTGAGCAGTGATTTGGCTGAGTAATGACTTATGGTCAATCGGAAGATTTTCTTGACGTTCTGATGGCAGTTTATAATGTTTTTTTTTGCTCTCTGAATTTATCTCAGTGGAAGGCTTTAGTCCTGGCATTGCGCTGAGCTTAACTTGAGTGGTGAGATTATTATTGAATTTTGGCGCTTCAGAATTTAAAGAAATTAATGCAATCATGAAAAAAACCAACCCAACAGTTATCATCAAGCCTAATATTGCTGCCATAAAAAAACGTTTAAAACTATCCATTTTTGTGTCCTTCAAATCTAAATTAAAGGTATTGCTCTCAATAATATTATCACAACCACACATTCTGCAGGTAAATAATTGACATCTAATGCTCAAAAAAATTGCTCCTTTTGAGCAAAACTTAATGTCTGCAAAAAGCCGTTAATCAAGATAACAACCATAGCAATAACCGATTTATTGGGCCCTTAATATAAACACCTGTGTCGAAGTCACAGGTGTTTATGTCATCTCCATATATATCATCAATTCATATATTGACCATCTCGATCCAGGACAATCGGCTCACCATAACCCAAATCTTTAAGGCGGGATAATTGGGTTTTGCCATCACCGACCACCACATAAATCATGGCTTGCTCATCGATGTATTGGTTGATGTAATTTCTGGCGTCTGCCAAAGTCATGCCTTCCAATACGGCTTGTTCTTGTTCCAGAAAATTATGACCTAAGTCGAACCGTGTCACCTCATTTAAACCACTGAGCAATTGTCCCAGGGTTTCAAAGCGGCGGGTGTTGCCTTTACTGAGTAGATTTTTGGTGGTCGCTAAATCATCAGCCGTAAAGGTATCGGCATAATGACCGATAAGATCCTTAAGAATTACTAACGATTCCAATGTCACATTACTGCGTACCTGAGTCGTTGCCACAAACGCACTGGGATAAAATTCCGCACGGCTGGGGAATGAATAAGCACCATAGGTATAACCTTTGGTGATTCGTAACATTTGTGTTAAGCGTGCGCTGGAGCCTTCACCTAAACGGTTATTAACGATATCAATGGCGGTAAAATCAGGATTGGTACCCACGGGTAATTGTTTACCAACGATTAACACCGACTGTTTGGCTGCAGGCACATCAATAAAGTACAACTGAGGTGTTTTTGCCGGTTCCATGGCAGGCATATAGGCCAAGTCGATTGCTTTATTAGGCAGGTGCTTATCGAGCTGCTGTAAAGCAGCCATAACGGTATTCTTATCAATGGCACCGACCACATTAAATTGCATTAATTGGGTTGATAAATTTTGCTGATACCAGTTTTTAACATCTGCCAGATCGATATTTTCAACAGAATCTAATGTGCCTACCGAAGGCTGACCGGCCACATGCTCGGCACCATAAAGTTTTCGGAAAAAGACTTTTTGAGCAATACTGTTGGGATTGCCATAAGCAGCGGTAATATCGGTCAGTGTGTTGTTCTTGATGCGCGCAAAATCGGTTACATCAAAACGGGGTTGCAGCAGCATTTCTGTAAGTAAATCCATGGTTTTACCAAAGTTTCTGGCTAAGCTGGTGCCTGAAACGGTGATGGCTGTGGTGCTTGCTGAAACATCAATGTCAGAACCCAATAAACCCACAGCATCTTCAAATTCTGATGCCGTTTTCTTCAAGGTACCCTCTTTTAGCATTTGTGCCATTAAATTTGCAGTGCCGGTCTTACCCGGTTGATCGAGTATTTGGCCGCCATTAATACGCAAAGTAAAATTAACCAAAGGCACCTCATCATGTTTTATCCCGGCAATGGCAATACCACGCTCATTGTTGGCTTCCCAAATAGCCGGTGATCTAAGTGCCGGCAATTTACCCAAAGGTGGTTCAGAACGGTCATGTTGGGTCGGTGTAATGACATAATCATCACTGTCTTCCTCGCTAAACTCAGGCTCTTGTCCGGCGACAATTTGCTCTTCCACCACAGCGGCCTGCAGGGAGTCGACTAAGGCCAATTCAGGGCTGCCTTTAGGCACAAAACTGGTGATTATGGCGGGTTTATCTTTAATGTACTGGTGATAAACACGCATCACATCAGCTGCCGTCACCGCTTTTATATTGGCAATGTCCTGCTTGTAAAATTCAGGGTCACCGGCATATTCATTATAAACACCCAACTGAAAGGCTTTATTTAAGACACTGGAAACACCATTGTAAAAGGCAGTTTCCTGACGGGCTTTGATTTTTTGCAGATCGGTGGCACGCACGCCATTTTCTTCAAAATCAATCAAAGCGGTTATTAATTCCTGATACGCTTGATCTAAGTCCACCCCTTCGTGTCCCCTCACCCGCATGGTAAAGGTACCGGCCAATTCCTCAGAACGATTATAAGCAGCAACTTCCGCGGCTAATTGCGTGTTTTTAACGAGCCTTGAAAATAACGGGGATTGCTGCCCACGCGCTAAAATCTCACCCAGCGCATCCAAAGCATAGGCATCTTTATGATACTGCTCAACCGTTGGCAAGGTCAGCCTTAATTCGGGTAATTTAGCAAAATTATCTTCATGGTATAAACGTTTACTTGTTTTCAGGCTAACCGGCATGGGTTCTAATGCCAGCGTTTGTTTACCGGCGGGAATTTCACCAAACCATCTTTCCACTGAGGCTTTAGCCGTGGCAAAATCGATATCACCGGCAATCACCAGTGTGGCATTTCCGGGCGTGTAATACTCATCATAAAATTCGCGCACATCGGCCAGGGTGGCATTTTGCAAATCTTCTAAATCACCAATCACCGTCCAGTTATAGGGGTGTGAAGTCGGGAATAAGGCCTTTTTAATGACATGAGATGTGTGGCCATAAGGACGGTTATCGACACGCTGGCGTTTTTCGTTTTTAACCACCTGTTTTTCACGTTCTAAGGTGCCTTGTTTAACGGTATTAATCATATAACCAAAACGATCTGAATCGATCCACATCAGTTTTTCAAAAGCATCTTTGGGTACCACTTCGTAATACATGGTGCCATCAGACCAGGTACCACCGTTGCGGGTACCGCCCAATTCAGGAATCATTTTACGATTGGCGCCCATGGGCACATTCTCTGAATTATTAAAAGACATGTGTTCAAAGAAATGGGCAAAGCCGGTGCGCCCCGGTTTTTCCCGGTTTGAACCGACATGGACAATGGTGGCAACGGCCACAATAGGATCTGAATGATCTTCATGAATAATCACCTCTAAACCATTGTCCATGGTAAACATTTGGTAATCAATTTCAAGATTAACAGTGGTGCCCGAATCATGATCAACAATGGATTTAACTTGAGGTGATTGACCACAAGAGGTCAGTAGAACAAATAATAAAAAATATGGAATTTTAGACAGTGACATGGGAACCCTTTTTGGAAAATTCTAAAGCATTCACTATAGCAGATGTCGCTCAAATCACCTGTGGAAAAAGTCATGAATTGGGTTTAACCCGCCTATACCATGTAAGAATTATATAAAGCGATAAATCACAAACTCTGTAATATTCTTATTTTAACTCCAACCGCTTTCAGTGACATTACATCCATCACTGGTTAAAGACCGAAGGTCGAAATAATCGGAAAAAAGATGGCTATATGATTAACCCCAAGAAGTGGTCTTTATAAATAAGACACAAGCGATTTAGCCAATATGAATGATACGGTTATGCAATTACGAATAATTCTAAATAACAAATGTTTGTCAAAATTATATTTTTCAGGCAAAATAAACGGGCTAACTAATCTAAGGTAATAAAAATCATGAAAAAATCCATGAACGAGATGGTCGGGCATGCAGCTTCGGCTTCTGAGCTACTTAAATTGATTTCAAATCAGCAACGTTTAATGATTTTATGCTTGTTGCATGAAAATGAAATGTCAGTGGGTGCGCTTAATGAACACTTGCCGAGTTTATCGCAATCGGCATTGTCACAACATTTGGCCCAATTAAGAAAAGCCAAACTTGTTAAGACTAAGCGTCAATCACAAACCATTTTATATTCACTTGCAGATAGCAAAGCTGTCGAAGTCATTCATTTATTACATAAGCTTTATTGTGGTTCAGGCAACTAACTTTAAAACCACAATTACATAGCCAAATTTAACGGGGGAATATCCCTTTACCGCGCGGTATTGGGATTAAATTCGACACGTTCGCTCAGATTGTGCCGGATTTAAATCAAATCAACAACTTCATTAACTTCGCTCACGGTAATAACCTTAATGGCTATATTTTTGGTCCATTTACCGGCGTTGGCTTTGGGGATGATGGCGGTTTTAAAACCATGTTGAGCCGCTTCTTTGAGTCGATCTTCACCGTTTTGTACCGGTCTGATTTCACCGGTTAAACCCACTTCGCCAAAAACCACCGTGGCGGCCGGTAAATAACGGTTTTTAAAACTGGATATGATGGCCATTAAAATGGCTAAATCGGCCGCCGTCTCGGTTATTTTTATCCCGCCAACCGCATTTAAAAAAACATCATGGTCGTGAATCGCTAAACCGCACATCCTGTGTAAAACAGCCAATAACATGGCTAAACGGTTGTGTTCGAGTCCCACTGAAAGGCGCCGGGGATTTCCCAATGGACTTTGATCCACCAATGCTTGAATTTCCACCAATAAAGGCCGTGTTCCTTCACGGGTCACCATCACCACAGAACCGGGTTTATCAGATTTATGTTCACTTAAAAAAATGGCGGACGGATTATCCACTTCACGGACGCCACGCTCAGTCATGGCAAACACACCAATTTCATTGACCGCCCCAAATCGGTTTTTTAAGGCGCGCAACACCCGATAACGGCTGTTACCATCACTTTCAAAATACAACACTGTATCCACCATGTGCTCTAATATCCGCGGACCGGCGATACTGCCATCTTTGGTGACATGGCCGACCAAAATCACAGTAATTTTATGTTGCTTGGCCATTCTCACCAATTGTGCCGCCGTTTCTTTGACTTGAGAAACCGAACCTGGAATTGAGGTCAGCTCTTCACTGAATAATGTTTGAATGGAATCAATCACCACCAAATCTGGTTGTTGCTGCAACACCGTAGACATAATGATTTCTAAGGAGGTCTCCGCCATGCAGGATAATTCATCCACAGCCAGGCCCAATCGTGTCGCACGCATGGCAATCTGCGCCAATGATTCTTCACCGGTGACATATAAAGGGTTAATGCTTTGGGTAATATGTGCCGTGACTTGTAATAATAAAGTGGATTTACCAATGCCCGGATCACCACCCAATAAAATCACCGACCCCGGCACCAAACCACCGCCTAAAACCCGATCCAGTTCTTTAATATCAGTTTGGGTGCGGGCTTGTTTTTCGGTACTCACCTGACCTAATTTTTGAATTTTACTGTCGCCGGAATAATTGGCGAATCGGTTACTTTTACCGGAGCTGGTGGTTTTAGCAATTTTAATCTCATCGATACAATTCCATTGTTGACAAGCGATGCATTGTCCCGCCCATTTATTGGTTACATGGCCACATTCGTTGCACACAAATTGACTTTTTTCTTTAGCCATTGGCGAACTCCCGTGCAGCTTCTGCGGAAAAAGGCCAATCAAGTTCCTGTTGCCCGTCTGATAACACCGGTACCCGCACATGAAAAGCCTTTATTAACTCAGGCGATTCATCAATATCAAGCACTTCATATTCAATCCCCTCGGCCAACAATAATTCTTCGGCAAACTCACACAAAGGACATTCCAATCTACTATATAATGTTAGCTTTTTCATGGGCTTAGTTTATCATGGCTGTTAGCACTTTTGACTTGTTTAAAATTGGTATTGGTCCCTCCAGTTCACACACCGTCGGCCCGATGCGGGCTGCGCATCTGTTCACCCAATACTTGCATAATCATAATCTGGCGACACAGACCCATCACATCGTCACAGAACTGTTTGGGTCACTCAGCCACACCGGCCGTGGCCATGGAACTGATAAGGCCATTATTTTGGGTTTAATGGGTCAACAACCTGATCAGGTGGATCCCGACCATATTGACACACTTTTACAACAAGTTAAGGACAGCCAACGCATCCAAAACGGTGAGCTTAATCTAAAATTTAATGACAAAGATCATCTCAAATTTCACAAACGCAAAAAACTGCCCTTACATTCCAATGGCATGCAATTTACAGCCTATGATAAAAACGGAGAAATTTTAAAGCAAAAAGCCTATTACTCCGTGGGTGGTGGCTTTGTACTGGCCCATAATCACTTGCAACAACAGCACATCATGGAAGATGACACGCCGATACCTTATAAATTCGAAAGCGGTGATGAGCTTATTGCGCTCTGCAAAAAACATAACATAAGTATTGCAGAAATCATGTATGGCAATGAACAAGCCTGGCGCAGCCGTGATGAGATTGACCAACAATTAGATATTATTTGGCAAGCCATGGAACAGTGCATGCAACGCGGATTTAAAACATGTGGAACCCTCCCCGGCGGGCTTAATCTACCCAGACGGGCAGCCAAACTGTACCAGGAACTTAACCAGAAATCAGCCAAAGACTTGGCCGACCCCCTGACCGTGATTGACTGGGTTAACCTCTATGCACTGGCGGTCAGCGAAGAAAATGCCGCCGGTGGTCGTGTGGTGACCGCCCCCACCAATGGTGCAGCCGGAATTATTCCCGCGGTTATTAATTACTATTTAAATTATATTGAAGGAGCTGATCAACAAGGCGTGCGCAACTTCTTACTTACAGCATCTGCCGTCGGGATTTTATATAAAACCAAAGCTTCCATCTCGGGGGCTGAAGTCGGTTGTCAGGGTGAAGTTGGGGTGGCCAGTTCCATGGCCGCTGCCGGTTTAGCCGCTGCCTGCGGGTTAACCCCGGATGAAATTGAAAATGCCGCTGAAATCGCCATGGAACATAATCTTGGCTTAACCTGTGACCCCATTGGTGGCTTGGTACAGATACCGTGTATCGAACGCAATGCCATGGGCAGTGTTAAAGCCATCAATGCCGTGCGCATGGCTGATCGCAATGCAGGCAATCATTATGTGTCTTTAGATAAAGTTATAAAAACCATGAAAGCCACTGGTGATGACATGAAAGACAGTTATAAAGAAACTTCCCGTGGTGGTCTGGCAGTGAACATTATTGAATGTTAAGCTGACTTTACTTTTTTACGGTAATTGACGTAAATCAATGTCATTGAAGCACACTTTATTTAAGCTTCACTTTGATTTTCTAACCAACAGGTTATGCCCATGATTAAGTTTAAAAAAACCGCATTAGCCACAGCCATTATGGCAACCGCTATAAGTTTATCTCCTGTTACCGCCCAAGCCGCTGACGACGAGCAAACGGTCGACAAGGGAAAAGCATCCTTGTCTTTCCGTTATCGCTATGAAATGGTGGATCAGGCCAACTTTGCCAAAGATGCCAACGCCTCCACCTTACTGACACGGCTGAATTACAAAACCGCCGATTATAATGGTTGGCGTTTTTTCATAGAAGTCGACAATGTTACCGAAATTTGGGGCGATCATTATAATGCCGGTGCCGGCAACACCCCGAACCGAACCCAATATCCGGTGGTGGCAGATCCCACCGGTACCGAGATCAACCAGGCTTGGGTGAGTTTTCAGTTTAATGACAAGGCTTCGACAACATTGGGTCGTCAGCGTATTTTGTTGGACAATCAACGTTTTGTAGGTGGTGTGGGTTGGCGTCAGAATGAACAAACCTACGATGCCCTGTCTTTTGACTTCAATATCGCCGATAGTCGCTTGTTTATGGCTTATGTCGATCATGTTAACCGTATTTTCGGTGAAGATGTACCGGCCGGTGATCATGACAACCAAACCTTATTAGCCAACTGGCACAAAACCTGGGCCGGAAAGCATCACATTAAGGCCTATTACTACGGTATAGACAATGACGATGCCCCGGTTTTTTCCACCAATACCCTGGGTTTTGGTTATAATACCCATTTTGATGTGGGGGCCCAAAAGTTCAAAATGGCTGTGGAATACGCCAGTCAATCTGACGCCGACAATAATCCTGTTAACTACGATGCTGATTACTGGCGTTTGGATGTGGCTGTTACCTTTAACAATGGTGAAATTTTTGCCGGCCAAGAAATACTCGAAGGCAGTGACCAACAAAGTGGTGCTTCATTCAGAACGCCATTGGCCACTCTGCACGCTTTTAATGGTTGGGCAGATCAATTTTTAAGTACCCCGGATGTGGGTATTGTCGATACCTTTATCGGTGTTAAGGGTCAGCTGAATGGCTGGGGTTGGCAGGCCAAGTACCACCAGTTTGACCGCGAAGCCGGTTCCGGACAGTTGGGGACTGAACTTAACTTATCATTATCAAAAAAATTAAACGAAAAAGCCGGTATTTTGTTTAAAGCGGCTGATTATTCTGCCGACAGTCATAGTCAGGATACTCAAAAGCTGTGGTTTATGTTTAGTTATAAACTTTAA
>QQUO01000270.1 GCA_008501575.1 Pseudomonadota bacterium | reverse complement strand
CGTTTGGCATTTTATTTATTACAAAAAGACCAAAATGGCGCACGACACTTAGCCCGTATTTTAGACACAGCCCTGGATCAGGTGAAAGAGTGTCAGTTATGCCGAACCCTCACAGAAAACCCGGTCTGTGAAATTTGTAGTAATGACCAACGCAGTTGGCAGCAACTGTGTGTGGTTGAAAGCCCTGCCGATATAATCCAAATTGAACAAGCCACTGATTTTAAAGGCCGTTATTTTGTCTTACATGGAAAACTATCTCCATTAGATGGTATGGGACCTGGCGAATTAAAATTGAATAAACTAATTGATATCATGGCACGCGCTGAATGCCAAGAGCTTATTGTGGCCACTGGTTCAACCGTTGAAGGTGAAACCACGGCCCAATATTTAGCCAATTTAGCCGAAAAAGGTGGAATTAAGGCCAGTCGATTGGCTCACGGCGTTCCATTGGGCGGGGATTTAGAATACATTGATAACAATACACTGGCACATGCATTTGCCGGTCGAACCCATTTTTAAGGAGATGTCATGAACGAAACAGGCACCATATTTGATCAAATTTTAACCGGTAAAATACCCGCTGATGTGGTTTATGAAGATGATTTTGTGTTGGCATTTAAGGACATCAATCCACAAGCACCCATTCATGTTCTGTTTATTCCCAAGGTGCGGATTAAAACCCACAACGACATTGATGAAGCCAATATGGAGTATGTGAATAAAATTCATTTAGCCATAAACAAATACGCCAAACAAATTGGTGAGGATAAAAACGGTTATCGCATTGTCATGAATTGTAATAAAAACGGCCAGCAAACAGTCAATCACATCCACATGCATTTTTTGGCCGGTCGACAAATGGAATGGCCACCGGGTTGATTCAACCGGTATGAGTAAACGCGACCAAATATTTAACCAGGCTTATCAAAAGGTATCCGCCTTTGCTTTTGATGAACAGGTTGTGTCCGTTTTCCCGGATATGATTAAACGCTCAGTGCCCGGTTATGACACCATTTTAAAGGGTATTGCGATGTTTGCCATGCGTTTTGTTGCCGATGGCAGCCGTGTTTATGATTTGGGAACATCCTTAGGTGCTGTCAGCTTAACCATTGATCAGGCCATTGGACAACGGGGTGTTGATATCTATGCAGTGGATAACTCTGTGGCCATGACTAATGAATTAAACAAGCTGTTATCCAGCCACAAGACTCATAACAATATTCTGGTAAAAACCGAAGATTTACGCGCGATTACCGTACGCCAAGCCAGCATGGTGGTTAGTAATTTCACCTTACAGTTTTTACCACCCGACTCTCGACAAGCTGTTTGTGTAGGCATTTATCAGGGACTGCAACCCAATGGCGTGTTTGTTCTGTCCGAGAAAATTGCATCCTCACAAAACATGATTGATTATTACCATGGCTTTAAAAAAATCAACGGCTACAGTGATCTGGAAATTGCCCAAAAGCGGCAAGCCTTAGAAGACAGTTTAAAACCGGATGACCTTAAACAATGGTTGAGTCGATTGGAGCAGGCAGGTTTTCACACCATTGAAGTGTGGTTTCAAGCTTTTAACTTTGTTTCTATTGTGGCTTTGAAGTGACATGTTCAATGAGCATTTAGGAAAATTTTGGCCAAATATGTGTGGTACATCACTTGAGCCGCACAAAGAAAAACTCAAGGCAGTCACTGAATTGGTTATTGAGCAAATCAATCAAGGTGATTTGTCCAGATGGGTTGACGCTTACCAACAGTTACCGGACATTGAAAAAGCACAAGTGGTCACAGGCGCAAATGCAGTGACCATTGATATCCCTGATCAAACCTGTGATAAAGCCAGCATTGATTCATCAATGCGTAGGCTGATTCCTTGGCGCAAAGGTCCATTTCAAATAGCTGATACCTATATTGATGCAGAATGGCGTTCAGATTTTAAATGGCAGCGCTTGTCCAAAGCACTGCCAGATTTAAACAACCGAATAGTTTTGGATGTAGGATGTGGCAATGGCTATTACATGTTCAGAATGGCCGAACATCAACCAAGGGTGCTGATAGGAGTCGAACCGGGGTTGTTACAGAACGTACAGTTTTGGGCAGTTGAAAAATATGCCCAGACTTATGCCGCTGTGTTGCCATTAAAGGTGCAAGACTTGCCTGCTGACATGGCTTGTTTTGATGTGGTATTTTCAATGGGCATTCTTTACCATCGAAAATCACCGATGGCACACTTGGAACAATTGAAGAGCCTGCTTGCAAAAGAAGGCATCTTGGTTTTAGAAACCTTAGTGGTTGATGGTGATGAATTGACCTGCTTGGTGCCCAATGGTCGCTATGCACAAATGCGCAACGTGTGGTTCTTACCCAGTGTGCCCATGTTATGTGGTTGGTTAAAAAAAATAGGCTTCAAAAATATCCATGTCATTGATGAGTCTTTAACCTCGGTTGAAGAACAGAGAACCACCCAGTGGATGAAGTTTCACTCACTGTCAGAGTTTCTGACAGCCGATCACAAGCAGACAATCGAAGGTTATTCACCACCAAAACGTGCCATCATTAGCTGTCGTAAGTAGTCTATTAGACGAACTTCATTATATTGTCACAGAGGCAGTTATGTGTTAATAAGTACATGATTTCAGATCATCATTGAATCAATGAGGCGCGGGATTACAATGCCTCAAACTAATGTCCAATTATAATAATTGATTCAACTGTAAATATTGACAGCTTTAACAATTAATTTTTCCATCGTTTTTTCATCATAACGGGATTTTGTCCTTGAACGACATGCAATGTCCAATAGTTGTCCTGATAAATAACCTTCGGTATTTCATAATACAGGTTTACAAGACCTTTGTATTATTTATGAATCGGGCAAAAAGGTCTTAATAAACAATTAAACGGTGAGTAAAATTCAGAGAACAGAAAATGAAATCGAAACTTTTGACCATCCTTTTAACTGCTATATTTAGCCCTGTCATCGCTCAAACCAACTTAATATTTAAATCTGGTTTTGAGTTTGAACCGAAGTTAAACGACACCGGCATAACCTGGGCGGGTGAATATCCATCAGGTAGTAATGTCGATTGCAGCAACTCAATAATTACCTCACCACAAGATTGCAGCACAGGGCGTGATATAGCTCATAATGACCCAACCGATGGCCATGCAGGCTTTAGTTTCACTAAATTGGATATTGCTGGTGTACCATTAGAGGACCAAAGTGTTGATTATCAAACTACGCCTTGGGCATGTGTTAAAGATAATATCACCGGTTTAGTTTGGGAAATAAAAACCACCACTGGGATTCACAATAAAGACAACACTTATCGTTGGGGTGGCATAACGGCTTTAGGTCGAGACCATCCTAATAGTCAAGGGACATATTATGATGATTGGAATGATTTAGTTCAAGGTTCAAATGACGAGGCATTATGTGGTTTTGATGATTGGCGTGTCCCCACTGTGTCTGAACTATCCTCCATAGCAAATAAGGGTACCTTCAATCCGGCCATTGATACAAGCTATTTTCCAAATACAGCATCATCCAGGTTTTGGTCGTCCTCGCCTGCTACTAAATATCTTGGCTTTGCGTGGGTTCTCAGTTTTGACTCTGGCTTTGATGGCAGTGCTTTTCGTTATTATGACCATCGTGTGCGTCTCGTTCATTCAGTTCAGTGATTTTTATTTATATAAATTAAATGAAGAGTTTCCAATATACGTAACAATTAATCCAAACCAAGAGGAGGCAGTATGAAAGCCATAATACTATTAATAACCCTAATTATGACCCAGTTTGTAATTGCTGCAAGAAACTGTGAATTATACATCCCTGATGAATGGCCTGATTCTCGCTATACAATTGAAGTTGTATCTGGTAATCATGTTGTAACGGATAATAAAACAGGACTGATGTGGAAAAAATGCAGTGAGGGATTAACGGACGCTAATTGCAGTACAGGGTCAATAACAACACATACTTGGCAACAAGCATTGGATTTAGCCTCTACAACAGAATTTGCTGGGTTTAGTGATTGGAGATTGCCTAATATTGAAGAACTACGGAGCATAGCTGCGATTAATTGCTATGAACCTTCCAATAATGAGACAGTATTTCCCAATACATCATCAAATTTGTTTTGGTCATCCTCACCGGTTGTTAATAATGATATCGAAGCGTGGGTTGTCAATTTCAACTTCGGCAATGATGGTGATGAAAATCGTGTTAATAGCCATCATGTGCGTTTAGTTCGTTCCGGACAGTGATTTTTTGTTAAATGTTCTTAAAATGAAAAGTATTGATACTTAATCACTTCAAACAAGGTAGTAATAATCAAGTTTGTTGAAGTGTTATTATAAATATTTAAAAATAATTGGTTTATATAAAACTTGTTAACTTATAACATTGATTTATTATATATCTTAAACCATAGGTGTAACCAACTAAAACTTGCCATCATTCGTTGTAAAAAGTAGTACGGATTCGGTGTACTTTAGTTATTGTGATTAACAGTGGGGCTTGAAATTTTTTATTATGGCCTTATATCCTATTGACAGCGTTGCCAACACCCATTTAATTTATAAAGATTTTGCCAAGCCCTTTACAAAGTAAACTGAATGGCTATAATGCGCATCTTGTTTTGAGACATCGGCTTTTTTAGCGGGTGTTTTTTTATCTTTAAAGGCGGTTGGGTTTTACTAAAAATTAGTTGCCAATAAAGCTTGCAAAGCAGAATTTATGGGTGATAATACGCATCCCTTGAGTGAGTCGGCAGGTGGT
>QQUO01000318.1 GCA_008501575.1 Pseudomonadota bacterium | reverse complement strand
ATATCATGGAGTTGGCCTACGCGCGAATGTGCCACCGAAATGGCAGTCTTAGTCAGCAGCCACGCAGCTATCACAACGAATTTCATTGCAATGATTTATGTGACCATCTGATTGAATGTCACTCCCAATTTGCAGATTTTTTCCCGGCGGTTCATTGGGCGCTTCTGTCATATTTCGCTGTGTGTCATGATCTGATGCAAGATTTACCCGGTCACCACCGAGATCAACGCTTGGTGGGTGCCAACGAAGCGGCCAGTTTTAAAGAAGCCCAAGAAATAATGGACTTGATTGCGGCAGACCAATCCGCTGGTGACTTGTTCCAGCCGGCACAGCTTTTGTTATTAAAAACAATGATTGAGGGCAGCACCTTTGGCCGTCATGGTGATAATAAACGTTATTTCTTTCAAGGCAACATCGCCAAACACCTGCTTAAAAATATTCCCCTTAACTGCGAAGCAGACCGACAGTTGGTTTATTTAGCCTGTGATATTGATACCGCCAATGTCAGTATGCCGTTTAATGATTACGCCCGCTCGGCCATTCGCGTTTATGATGAGCTCAAAGCACATCGTCTCATCAAAGTCAGTGCCCGAATGTTTTTTAGCGATGAACAAATTAATTATTTTTTCAATCAACAGCAATTTAATTCAACCCCTGCAATGGATTTATTCCTACCACGAAAATTAAATAATGCCCCCTTATTGAAAAAAACCGTGGCAGCCGTCAATTCCTTGCCTGCAGATGCCGATTGCGACACTGTTAAACACAAATTTATATCAACCGCCGAAAACTTAATGACTGCCTTATGAATTTATTTATTGTTCGCCACGGCCACAGCCCGATGCAAGACATTGATCATCAACGTCCACTCTCCGAATTGGGTCAAAAACAAGCCCGCCAAGCCGCCGCTTTTATCCAGCAAAACACCGACACCATTCCCCATATCCTGTGCTCCGATGCGGTGCGAACACTGCAAACAGCCGAGCTTATTGCAGCCGCTTTTGGATTAGATGGCTGTGATGCCAGAAATGAATTTTATACCGCCGGTGTTGGCATCTGGTGCGATGCCATTGAAAACAACAGCCACTGTCAATCTCTGGTACTGGTGGGACATAACCCCACCATCAGTCAATTAAGCGGTTATTTAACCGGCAGCAATGATATTTACTTTAAACCGGCTTGTGTCACCCATATTAGACTTGAAATTCTTACCGATGGCCTCAGGTTACCGGCTCAACTTCTGGCAAATTTTAAACCCGATGCATAACCAAAATAATCCATTAGCCGCCATTCCGCCGGTGACTCGAAATGTTCTCATTGCCATGTTGGTGATGTTTGTGGCACAACAATTTTTAGGTGGTTCAGCCGGTAATTTTATTTACCAATATTTTCCGCTCTGGCCAATCAAATCGGATTATTTTTACCCATGGCAACTGCTCACCTACAGCCTTTTGCATGGTAATTTCATGCACTTATTCTTTAATGGTTTTGCCATCTGGATGTTTGGCTCACAGATTGAACATTATTGGGGCGAGAAAAAATATGGTGTTTATCTAATCGTCTGCATTATTGGGGCGGCTTTGGCCAATGCCCTGCTATCCAATGCCCCGGCGATTGGTATTTCAGGCGCGGTTTACGGTTTGCTGGTTGCGTACGGCATGATGTGGCCGAACCACACCATTTATCTGGTGATTCCGCCAATTCCCATGAAAGCCAAGTATTTTGTACTGATCTTTGCCGGGATCGCCTTGTTCAGTAGTTTGACCGCAAGCCAAGACGGCATCGCCCATATTGCCCATTTGGGTGGCGCTTTAACCGGATTTTTACTGATTCAATTCTGGCGTAAAAAACCACCGTTTAAATGGTAAATGTGTTGTCGCGTGAGATCCAGCCGTAAACCTCATAACAGCAGCAGTCGACGCCTGCGGCGGGTCATCGTTTGAAGTTAATGGCGAATTGCCGAAGGATGAGCCAATAATCAAGCCATTAGGCGCTGTGTCAGCGCAGCTATTTCCTCGCATTATTGCATGGCGATTTCTGCCAAAACAAGTCTTGCGGTTGATTGTTTTATGATTCCCTCAAAATGCTTTAAGGCTTATAACACCACAACACTTAGCGACCACGTTTTTTGGCCACTGATTTAACCGTTAACTGCGAAGCTTCCGGTTGATAGTGACTGTCCTCAAATAGAATTGACAGCTCTTTATCATTAAGTTCACGGTGTTTACCCTGGGGTAGACTCTTGGGTAAAAACACACCACCATAACGCACCCTTTTGAGCCGATTAACCTGTACCCCCTGGGATTCCCATAAACGCCGGACCTCACGGTTACGGCCTTCCATAACAACCACATAAAACCAATGATTGGCACTGCGTTCCCGGTCTTCTTCAGCCCGCTGTATGTCGGTAAAGTTGGCTAAACCATCTTCTAATTCAACCCCTGCCAATAAACGTTCAATCATGGCGTCATCGACATCACCAAAAATCCGACAGGCATATTCCCGATCAATATTATTACTCGGGTGGGTCATGTGATGCGCAAAATCGCCATCTGTGGTAAACAGCAGTAAGCCGGTGGTGTTGATATCCAAGCGACCAATATTAAGCCATTTTTGACCTTTTATGGTGGGCAATCGGTCAAATACCGTGGGTCGATTGAGTTCATCTTGCCGGCTGGTCACCAAACCTTCGGGTTTATGGTACATCAGCACCCGAGGCTTAACTTGCGACTCTTCCACCAACCAAATCCGATTTTTCCAGACAATGCGGTCACCGGCTTTGAGTTTTTGACCCAATATGACCGGGGTGTTATTGATGGTTAATTGGCCTAATTTAATGGCTTGTTCAATTTGACGTCGTGAACCCAGGCCACTGCGGGCCAAGGTTTTTTGAATACGTTCTTGTTTTTCTGATTGTTGTTGCATGGGGTTTATTGCTCGCTAAAATCCAATGATTGTTCAAAGGATTCAAAATCCTTAATTTCCGCTAAAGCCGGCAATTCTTGCAAAGACTTTAGGTTAAAGTAATTTAAAAAAGTTTCGGTGGTGCCAAGCAAAGCGGGTTTGCCCGGTGCATCTCGATATCCCACTTCCTCAATCCATTCTTTATCCATTAAATAATGGATTATTTTGCTGGAAACCGCCACCCCGCGTACATCTTCTATTTCGCCACGGGTGATGGGCTGACGATAAGCCACCAAAGCCAGGGTTTCTAATAAAGCACGGGATAGTTTGCGGGGCTTTTTCTGACGCAAATTATCCAGCCAAACCTGCATTTGAGGGCGCGTTTGTATGCGAAACCCTTTGTTTAACTGTTGTAACTCTATACCCCGATCGGCATAGTCCTCAGTGAGTTGTTGCAAGGCACGATTGATGTCGTTGCCACTGACCGCCTGTTCATCAAATAACTGCTTTAAATGTTGCACACTCAAGGGCTCATCAAAGCTCATCAGGGCCGCTTCCACAATGTATTTAATTTGATTATTATCCATGGTTACTCTGTTGCCAAATTAAGATAAATGGGTCCAAAGGGTTGGTTCTGCACCAGTTCTAAAGCATGGGCTTTTAATAATTCCAGTACCGCCAAAAAGCTGACCAAGGCACCTTGTTTACCTTCTTCCGGAGTAAATAAATCTTCAAACCGAGTGGTTTTGCCGGGCTGCAAAAGGCGCATAATACTGGCCATTCGGTCTTTGACGCTCAACACTTCACGGCTAATGGCATGGGATGTTTTCAGTTCGGCGCGCGCCATCACGGCCTGCAAAGCCAGCACCAACTCGCGAATATCCACCGTTTCAATCTGTTGTTCTGCCACAGCCGTTTCGCTGTGGATAATTACCGGCCAAAAATCCCGATATTGCCGAGGCAATTCATCGATGTCCTCAGCGGCTTGCTTAAAGCGCTCATATTCCTGTAATCGCCGAATTAATTCAGCCCGTGGGTCGGCTTCCTCATCATCTGTAAAAACCGGTCGAGGTAACAACATCCGTGATTTTATTTCTGCCAACATGGCGGCCATCACCAGATATTCAGCCGCCAATTCAAAATTCAATTGATGCATAAGCTCAATATATTTTACATATTGGCGGGTAATGGAAAATATCGGAATATTTAGAATGTCGAGATTTTGTCGCTTAATCAAATACAGCAGTAAATCCAAAGGCCCCTCAAAAGCCTCCAAAATAACTTCTAACGCATCAGGCGGAATATATAGATCCGTGGGCATTTCAGTGAACGGCTGGCCCTCCACCACTGCGAAGGGCATTTCTGATTGTGTCACCGTTATGGGCTGGTTACTGTCAGACAAAATCGATTTCTCCGGCCCCTTTTCTGAGTACTGTGACTTCGCCTTCACTTAAGTCCACCACCGTTGACGGCTCTTGAGCACAGTAGCCCACATCAATAATAACGTCCACCTGATTACCAATTTTGTCAATGACATCATCGATATCCAATTCATACATATCAACATCGGGAAATTCAAGCGATGAAGTCATCATCGGTTCACCCAGTTCTGCCAACAAAGCTTGTACCACATTATGTGCCGATAATCGTACCCCGATGGTGCGCCGCTTTTGATGCTGCATTTTTTTCGGCACCCGTCGGGTGGCAGGCAGAATAAAGGTATAAGGACCCGGTGTGTGTTGTTTAATTAAGCGAAAGGCGACATTGTCAACCAGCACATAGTCAGTCATCTGTGAGATATTTTCACACATCATGGTGTAATGCTGATGCTGTTTCACCGCCTTAATCATCGCCACTTTCTTCGGTGCCTGATGGTTATCTAAGCTCCAGCCCATGGCATATCCGGAATCAGTGGGATAGACAATTAATCCACCTTTCTTCAAAACC
>QQUO01000298.1 GCA_008501575.1 Pseudomonadota bacterium | reverse complement strand
CCCAAAACTACATAAGGAATGGCCGGGCTATCGGTAACTTGTGCCAGGCGCTTAAGAAACTGTTTGGCTGAAGCCGGGGCATCTCCATCACCATAGGTGGCGGTTAATATAAACAGCCGTTTTGCTGGTGGGTAAGTGTCAGCGAGTTTGTTCATGGCAGCGGTATGAACCCGGTAACCGGCTGAATTCAAGGCTTTATGCAGGTTTCCGGCAAAGCCCCAGGTGCTGTTATTTTCGCTGCCCACCAGTATCACGCTGTCGGCCAGTTGGGCTTTACAGTTTTGACTGATACGCGGAATGGCACGTCTGCGCCGCCACCACACCTGGATGCCGGTCCATGTCATCAGTGGTACTGTGAGGGCACTTAAACCCAGCAATAGAGCCAACCACCACAATCCTTCGCCGGTGTGTAACATATAAATAAATTCATAGATTTTTTGCTGGCTGTTATACCCCTGAAAGACCAGTAATTGCCCTGTTGATTGGTCAATAAAACCCATGCCCTGATGGGTTCTGATGGAATAGACATCACTGCTGTCTTGCGGGTAGGGGTAAACCAGTTCCCGCAGATCTGACACCGGAATATTTTTAAGTGCAGTCAGAGAAGCAATGGCCGCCGGTGCACCGCCGTCCACATGTTCAGGAAAAGCCGGCTCTGCTGTCTGATGGTCAGGGATAAACTCAAAGGTCTCCAAAGACATATAAAGACCGGTCATGGCAGACAGCAGTAGACCGATGAGCGCCAAACGCCCCACCTGACTGTGTAAGCGCTGTGACAGTGTCGAACTCTGGATGGGTTTAAAGAAATGGCGCCAACCACCAGTGCTGTTCACCAGCATCAGGGTGCCAGAAATACTTAACAACAACATGACAAGGGCACCAATGGCAACACTGATCTGTCCCGGGGTGTCGAGTAAATAGGAGCGATGCAGGTTTTTCATCCAGGTTTTGAATGGTTTCCTGGCATAAGGGCCGATTGTACCGGCAGTAAAGGGATCAATCCGATCGGCACCGGCATGATTGCCATCGGTAAAATAAACAATCAGGGTGCCTGATGGGCTGCGCTGTAATTGCTCAATTTGTGGATATCGATCTGCCAGTTTGCTGGTTAATTCCGCCACGGTGAGGGCAGAAGTGCCAACAACCCTGGCTTGGCTGCGCTCTATGGTCGGATTAATCGATAAAATGGTGCCGCTGATGGCCAGTACCAAAACCAGCAGCACCGCCGACAATCCCAATATCGAGTGGAGTTTACGTATCATGGCGTCCTTTCCTTAGCATAAGTTTAAAATGAATAGCTGAAACTTTGCACGTAACCCCGGCCGGCGGTGGTTTGACCCACACCTTCTGTGGTTAATGACACCACCACATCATTGCGATTATCCCGCATATCTTCCACTGCCGTATCGACCCTGACTTGAAAGCCGGAATCAATAAAGGAATCTTCCAAATCAAGGGTGACTGTCATGGTTTTACCGGCGGCCACACTGGCACCGGTAAGTGCATCATATTCACTGCTGCGTAATCCACTGCCGCGCGCCCAGCCACTTAAGTGCTTGTAGTATTTGGGTTTTTCTCCGGCAATCCATAAGGTTTTTTGGTATTGACCGGCCTCATTGGTTATGTATAAGGCCACATAAGCACCATCACCACCATAATTTTTCAATTCAGTGGTGAAGGTGATTTCGCGGGCATTACCGGCCATGGCCGGTAATAGCCCGGTGATAACTGCCGCCATCAGTATGTGATATTTCATGTTGTAATCTCCGTGCGGTTACTGAATATTTACTTTGGGTCTTTTTTGGCTATTTTTATCCTCAGATTTGATGTTCTCGCCTGATTTTTGTTGCCACCTGTGTTTTTTTAAATAGCCTGAGCGATTACCGGAACCCCTAAACTTAACCTCAAGTTCCAGAATCTCCAATGTGACCGGTGAGAATTTGGCTTCCACACGATGGCCGTCTTGATCAAAGCCTTTGACTTCGTAACAACCGTCATCGACTTTAATTCGTTTCACTTCCCAGCCGTTGTCAATCATGAGTTGGCGCAGGTTTTCTTGCGGTTGCCAGTCGGCCACCGGATCGGTACAGTCATCATCAGCCAAGACCGTTGTTGATAGTAAAAGTGTGGCCATTAATGCGGCCATTTGTAAGGATTTCATGGTGTCTCTCCAGTTGTTTGAAACTTAATGATAACCCGCTATCCTGACAACAAGCTGAAAGCAGGTCTTTAATCGTTATTTTACCGCAGTTCAAAGGCTTCTTTACGAAACCGCAGTGAACCCGGTGCAATTTGCTTTAAGCCTGTTTCTAATAGTTTGGCTAAACCCTTGGGGCCACAGTACCAGACTTCTGTGGTTTTTTTCGATGGCTGTTGATTTAGCAGGGCTTTTGGGGTGATTTTTTGACCTTTTTGGCTGTCATGTATGTGCAGACTAATCCCGGGTAAGTTTTCACACAATTGTTGTAAGCGTGTCACCATCGGGTCGGTATTACCATCATTGGTACAATAATGCATCTGCGCATTTGGTACCAGCTCCGGATTATTTTGTAATTCTTCTAACCAGGCTAAAAAAGGTGTTACACCAATACCGGCAGCCACCCAGATTTGCTCGGCATTGGCCTTACGGTGTTTAAAATCAAACCGACCATAAGGACCTTCAACTGTAACGGCTTGACCCGTGGATAATTTCTGGGCCAGATTTTTGGTGTAATCGCCAAGGGCTTTTATTTCAAATGTTAATTGCCCCTGATTGTTATCGGCATTGGCAATGGTGAAAGGGTGGGCACCTTCAAGTCGATTGAAACTCACAAAAGCAAATTGTCCTGCTCGATGGCCGGGCCACTTTTTATCCATTTGACAGACCACTTGGGTGATTCCTTGTGTGTTGGTTGAGATGGATTGGATGATGCCTTGAACCCGCCGGGTTCTGCCGAGTTGCCCGGTTAAAGAACGGATGGCTGCGATGCCACCAGCAACCATTAACAAGGCCAGCAGTAAGCCGATGGGTTGTTGCCACCAGCTAAATGGTGTTAACCAGGCTGCATGAAACACCAGCAACAAATATAGTATCGGCATGATTCGGTGCAAATACCGCCAGAATTTGTAAGGAAAAAACTTCAACAACGATATCAGAACCATGGCAGCGACCAGATAAAAACTCCATTCGCCCAGGTCCTCAGCCAACTCTTGCATATTATCAACAAAACCCGATACCGGTGCCTCAACCGGTTGTCCATAAGCGGACAACAGCGATTCTAACCAGTCATCATTCATTTCAATTAACCAGTGTAGAACAGCAAAAATGACCGCTAATATGGCCGTCCATTTATGCAGTCGATAGATCTTATCAAGGCCATTAAACACGGGTTCTAAAAACGCTGGTCGGGTCGCCAGTATCATGGTTATCGACAACAAGGCCATGGCCATCAGACCGGTGACAAACAGGATATTGTCGTAAGTTATCCAAGGCAAGTAATTGGCTGTTGCTGTATTCAGGCTGTAACTCCAAGCCCAAATGGCCAGAATGACCGTGCTGATGACTGTTAAGTGAATCGTGAGTTTTTTGTTATTCATGACTAAATCCGCTTGCTAATAATTGCTTACTTTATAGTCCTATCCTGACAGTAAGCTGAAAACTGATGGGATGTATTGGTTTTTAGAGTTACTTTATAATGACCATTCGGGTTATGATTATTTTTCAGTGCAGATATGAGTGAATAGATGCGACTATTGTTACTTGAAGACGCCACCGATTTAGGTGATGTATTACACAATCAGATGATGGATGAAGGCCATGCAGTGGATTGGGTGCAAACGATTGGCCAGGCCAAAGCCGCATTGGCCAGTACCCAATACGATTTAATTTTACTTGATTTAAAGTTGCCCGATGGCCATGGAATTGATTTATTAAAATCATTAAGACATGCAGATGACACCACACCGGTGATTATTTTAACCGCCAGAGACCAAATTTCTGACCGCATAAAAGGCTTAAATGCAGGCGCCGATGATTATCTGGTTAAACCCTTTGACTTGTCTGAATTAAGTGCTCGTGTTGCCGCCGTAGCCAGACGTTATGCGGGCAACCCCAATCCGATAATCAAACTGGCTGATTTAAGCATTGATATGAATAAGCATCTGGTGTTTCGTGACGATGCGCTGATTAATTTAACCGCCCGCGAATGGGCTTTGCTTGAAGCGTTTTTACAAAGACCCGGAGTGTTGTTGTCAAAAGCTCAATTAGAAGACCATTTGTATGCTTTTGGTGCAGAAATTGAAAGTAATACCATTGAAGTTTACATCAGCCGCCTGCGCAAGAAGCTGGGCAGGGAACTGATAACAACCGTGCGGGGATTGGGTTACCGGATGAAGTCCTCATGAATCGCGCCAAAAGCTTACAAAAAACCTTAGGTGTGGGTTTAACCTTGGGCGTTGCCTTGCTGTGGGTGTTGGCACTGGTGGTGGCGGTTACTGTGTTGCGCGACAGAATGAATACTTTGTTTGACAGTGCCCTGGCCGAAACGGCACAACGAATTATGCCGTTGGCGGTGGTTGAAATTATCAACAGCGAAAACCCCGAGCAAATACAAAATATTATGCCATTTGCCGACCATGATGAATATTTTGTCTATCTGGTGCGCGATAATAGCGGTGCGGTTTTATTGAAATCACACCATGCCGATCCGGCCATATTTAGCCAGGAGTTTCAAGCCGGTTTTAGTTCTTCACAAAGTCACCGTTTTTATGGCGCTTCAGCGGTTCAGGATACCCTCCATATTCAGGTGGCAGAGCCCTTATCGCAAAGACACGCGGCGGTTACAGAAATGCTCATCACCTTAGCGTGGCCATTGGCCATTCTTATTCCGCTGTGCTTTTTCGTTACTTGGGTTTTTGTCCGTTACAGCTTGCGGCATGTACT
>QQUO01000233.1 GCA_008501575.1 Pseudomonadota bacterium | reverse complement strand
CATACCGGTCTCCTATTGAATAACACTGCTGTCATTAATATTCACCGTGGTGCCTTTGGTCGCCTGGAATGCTGCCAATTGTCTTTGCATTTCAATGGTTGCGGCCAATGATGCGGCCGGCGACAATAAGCTACCATGATCTCCTTCAATAAATCGAACAGCACCATCAATACCGGCGGCATCAAAAGCAGTTTCAGAGTAAGAGGTCAATCCCATTATGGCAATTAAAGGTTCAGTACCGGATAAAGGTGCGTTCGGTACTCTGTTGGTAATAACCTGATCGCCAATAATTTCATGGAGCAGTACATTATTCACCATGCTGGCTTGAGCACCATGATTAATGGGGTCAGCCGAATCAATTACAGTTTGGGTTGCCAGGATGAATAAGTTAAATTCGGTGGTACCTTGTTCAACGCCCGCCGCACTCAAACCGGCAATAATTCTTGGACCAAAGGTTGGTGATCCCAACAGTAAATTGGCGATACCACCACCCGGTGCCGACAATACCGCACTATCAACATCCGGATTAAAGGCCAAATAATTAATGCCAGTCATGGCTCCCAATGATTGCCCAGCGAAACTCACTTGACTGCTGTCAAAATCACCGGCTTGGTCACCATCTATATCCATAAACGGTAAATTTGCGGTTAAGGTAAATAAATCAGCCACCCCTTGACGGACATTATCCCGGGACACCAATAAATTTTGTAAATTAATAAAATGGGCTCCGGAAGAATCGAACATGCCATCAGCACCCGGTGCACCGGTGGCATTGTCTGTGTAGTCGACATTAAAGGTTCGTTCAGATGCCAATGCGCCAAATGGCGTATTACCAATATAGAAACCATTGCCGGTATCGGTGATGCCATGTAGTGGCAAATCGATGGCCACAACCGCATAACCAATGGATGCCATGGCTTCCGCCAGGGCCAGCATGTCAGTTCGGTTTCGGGTGATGCCGTGTTGGAAAATCATCACCGGCCACCCGGATGCGGGTTTAGTCATACCCGAATTGGCATTCGGTACCGTCATCAGGACCGGAATTTGTTGCATTGAATTGGCCACCGGAACCGGATTGGCATAGGTTACATGTTGTGATGTAGGATCTAAACCAAACTGATTAAAGGGTGGTGCATAACCGCCGGGGGCCGCTTTCCAAAAAGTGTTCAGCGGTGCGATTGGATTGGCTTGTGATGGCGCCCCTAAGTAATAAGGTGTCGCCATAATTCCGATATAAATATTCGCTATACCCGCCCCGTTTATAGGGGGAATGGATGTGTTAAGTCCGGTTGGGACCAAGGTACTTGAAGTGCTGCCTGAAATACTTTGCACAGCAGACAGTACCGGCGAGATGGACTGGGTGGTCATGGTCCAGGACAACACAATGTCATCTCGATTCACACCTTGTGAGGCCGCCGCCGCTTCCTGGGCATTGGTTAATTGTCGTAAAGGCTCTAAAGCTCCGGCTGTGGCATTATCCAATAACGGGTCAGTACTTTGACCACTGCCGTCAACCAAAGGAGCGGTTCGCTTGGCAATAAAATAGGTTTGGCTTGGTGTGGCGGCATTGCCATCACTGTCGGTAATCACATTGGTAATCACAGCCATATACGAAGTCAATTCTTGCAATGGTTTTAGGGGCACAATGTTAACACTGACGCCATTGGCAACTGCCACAAAGTCCTGGCCAAACACCAGTTGTCTGTCAACACCAGTGACCGCACCACCAGGTCCAGTCAAAGACACCTGGTAAACCTTAACACTACCGGGATTCACCGTCGCAGGCGCCACCGGTACCGAAAAATTAGTGGCCCAGGGCGACACAGTACTAAAACCGTCTAAACCATTCAAAGCCACCAAAGGATCTGAAAAATCCGTAGGGTCTGCCACCGGAATATTTAAGGTTAAATCAGTGGTGCCACTTAAAAACAAATTGGTTGGAATCGGCACTTTGGTGGGATCACCGGAAGCCGGATCAAAAACTGCAGTTATAATGCCGGTAACGACACTGCCGCCAGGATTGGTTGCCGGTGATGCATCGGTTGCACGCGGCGCATTACTGCCGCTGCTGCATGCTTGGATAAACACAACAGCGGTTAATAAAATAAAACGCAAGCTAAATTTCATTCATTTGTCCCCAAAAAAATTAATGCCTATTATCTTACGAATTTATTGCCTGTGATTACAAGTACAATTATTAAAAAAACATTAAATTAAGGCACTAATCTAAGTAAACGTTTGTTTTAATTGAATGCCATGCCAACGGATTCGATAATTTGTCACATATTTAACTGTTCAATGCATAAAATCCCATCACATTTTTAATGTCATCGGCTGCAATTAAACACATGTGCAAACGCTCAACACCCATGGCCACACCGGAGCATGCCGGTAAGCCGCTATCAAGGGCAGATAATAAATGTTCATCCAGCGGTAATACCGGCTTTTGGTGATTGCTTCGCCAGGCTAAATCCTGTTCAAATCGATGTCTTTGCAGGCTACCATCCTGTAACTCTTGATAGCCGTTAGCCAATTCAATACCCCGAAATAAAAACTCAAAACGTAAACAGCTATGGGGATTGGCGGGATTGGCTTGTGCCAGGGCAGCTTGTTCTATCGGGAAGTGGTAAATCATTAATCCGTCAACATCGGTCAGTTGCGGTTGAATAACAACCGCAAAAATAAAATCCAAGGCCGCGTTGCGGGACAAAGTTGAACCGTGATAACCCTGATTCACACAAAATTTATGCAAACCAATGGCAGAGGTGTTAAATGGATCAATACCAGCTTTTTGTAGAAACAGATCTTGATAGCTGATGAATTGTGTATCGTTGACCGTCAATTTAAATTTTTCAGCCAGCATCTGAAACAGGGCATCCACTTCTGCCATCAACTGAGAAAAATCAAAATCCAGACGATACCATTCTAAAAGGGTAAATTCAGGGTTGTGTAAAGGGGTGATTTCATCGCGCCGAAAGACCGTTGCAATTTCAAATATATCGCCACTGCCTGAAGCCAATAAACGCTTATGAAAAAATTCCGGTGAAGTGCGCAGATAAGCCCGGTCCTTATCCGGGTGAATGGCCTCGGTGGTAAAGACCTCAATTTGTTGATCACTGTTAGCAGCCGACGAAATAATCGGGGTCTGAACTTCCATAACATTCCGTTGCTTAAAATAATGTCTTACTTCAGTCAGTAAAAAAGCCCGCTGTTGTAAACACAACAGCGGGCTTTGAAATTGCCAGGCATCCATTGCTTATTTTTTTACTCGACTGACGTATTCGCCACTGCGGGTATCAACTTTTATGACTTCACCTTGCGGTACAAACAGTGGCACACTGACCACAGCCCCGGTTTCTAAAGTCGCCGGTTTACTGCCTCCGCCGGAGGTGTCGCCACGCACACCCGGGTCTGTTTCAGTGATGGTCAGTTCCACAAAATTAGGCGGGGTGACTAAAATGGGTACATTGTCCCATAAGGTAATCATGCACATGTCCTGCTCTTTTAACCATTTATATTGATCTCCCACCGCTTCTTTTGACGCTTGGAACTGCTCAAAACTTTCTGTGTCCATAAAATGATAAAAGTCATTGTCAGAATATAAAAACTGCATTTCTGTTTCCATGACATCCGCGGCATCAACCTTTTCACCGGATTTAAAGGTTTTTTCAATCACTCGGCCGGTTTTTAAATTACGGATTTTGACGCGGTTAAAGGCCTGACCTTTACCCGGTTTAACTTCTTGATTTTCAACAATACTACAGGGATCGCCATCCAGCATGATTTTGAGCCCGCTTTTAAATTGATTGGTGGTGTAAGTGCCTGACACAGGTGCTCCTGAATTATAAAAAACGCATTATAACACAGCCAAAGAAGGCAATAACCCGCGGTTTACTCATCAATTTAGGATGATATGACCTGCCCCGTTTACCATGATAGAATAGCCCATTTTATAATGGCTTGTACGTGCAAAAACAGTGGCAAAAACAACTCAAAAGGGCATTGAATGGTCAGTCCGCCAATCAATTGCGACAGCATACTGATTACAGTGAATCGGGAAATGATTTGTTTCATACAGTTATCACCGATGAAATCACCACAGCAGTGAATCAGGCGGGCAATCCGAAAGCCATTGTTCGGCAATTTCTACCCATTGCAGCGGAAACCGAAATAAGTGAAGATTACCACCATGATCCGGTGGGTGATTTGGACGCCCTGGCGCAACAAGGAATCATTCATAAATACCACGGCCGGGTTTTATTGGTGGTCTCAGGCAGCTGTGCAGTTAACTGTCGCTATTGTTTTCGCCGCCATTTTCCTTACCAACAACACCTGGCTTCTCGGCACAACTGGCAAACGGTCATTAATTATTTAGCAAAACACCCTGAAGTGCATGAAGTTATTCTCAGTGGCGGTGATCCGCTGACCTTGAAGACTGATCACTTACAATCCCTAACCGATCAGTTGTCTGATTTGGCCCACATAAAAACCTTACGCATACACAGCCGGATGGCCACCGTGCTACCGGATCGGATTGATGCGGATTTTCTGGCTTGGCTTGACTCATTGCCCTTTCATAAAGTGATGGTTACCCACATTAACCATGCCGATGAACTCACCAACCAGGCCAAAAACAGCCTGAAACGATTAAAACAACACCAAGTCACTTTATTGAATCAAAGTGTTTTACTAAAGCAGGTGAATGATGACGCCGATGTTTTAATTGAACTTAGTCATGCATTATTTTCCCAAGGGGTCTTGCCTTATTACCTGCATTTGTTTGATCGAGTGCAAAATGCCGCGCATTTCGATGTCAATCTCAGCCAAGCACAACAAATTTATGAAAAAATGCGCCGCCATTTACCGGGTTATTTATTGCCGAAGTTAGTGCGTGAAGAATCCGGCCAGATGGCCAAAACCCCTGTTTT
>QQUO01000139.1 GCA_008501575.1 Pseudomonadota bacterium | reverse complement strand
TATTCTTTAGTTTATTCGAAATATTTATAACGCCACAGCAGGCCATTATCGGAGCCATAGCAGGTTATCTTTCTTTGTGGTTGTTATTTCATGTCTTTAAACTGTTAACCGGTAAAGAAGGTATGGGTTATGGCGATTTTAAATTATTGGCAGCCGGCGGGGCATGGTTAGGTTTTGAGATGTTGATTGTGGTGTTAATTCTGGCTTCAGTCAGTGGATTGGTCATTGCTTTGCTACAAAAATTGCTTAAACACGGTGAAGCCAAAATACCTTTTGGTCCTTATTTATCCGTAGGAATCTTATTAAGCTTATTGTATGGTGATACTTTGCTTCGCTGGTATTTGCCATAATGACTCAACTGGTGGTGGTGTTAACCGGTGGCATTGCATCCGGTAAAACACAGGTATCAGATACCTTTAATGAATTAGGGAGCGCGGTGATTGATGCCGATATTGTGGCACGAGAAGTGGTGGCAAAAGACACGCCCGCATGGCATGCCATTCATCAACATTTTGGTCAAGAAATTCTGCTCGGTACTGGTGACATCAATCGGGCTGCCCTGAGAAAAATTGTTTTTAATGATGGCAAGGCTTTGGCAGAATTAAACGCCATTACCCATCCCGTCATTTCACAAACCATTAAATCGGCTGTAGTCAAAGCCACAACAGATATTATTTTGGTGGTTATTCCTTTATTGACAGTCGCCAATCGACATGCTTATTTCGATCGTGTATTGGTGGTTGATGTGGGTGAAGATGTGCAACGTCATCGCCTGCAGCAGCGCGATGAAATAAGTGCAGAGTATGCGCAAAGCATGCTTAATACGCAAATCAATCGAGAGCAACGATTAATGTTGGCCGATGATGTGATTAACAATGATGGTTCTATACAGGAATTAATTTCTTGCACTGAACTAATGCATGGGTTTTATCAAAGTTTAGTCAGTTAGAACTGGCGGTTGTTTAAAAATCCAATTTTATATTTTTCAACATTGCGGTTTCGGTTATAATGCGCAATCCTTCCAGGGGCCCGTAGCTCAGTTGGTTAGAGCAGTGGACTCATAATCCATTGGTCGTAGGTTCAAGTCCTACCGGGCCCACCATCTTGGTCAATATGCCTCTGGCAGCTCGCCGTACAAAACATTGGTCTTAAAAAAATCTTAAAATCAAAGGTTTATTGCTGTGTTTCAAGTTATTAAGAGGTTAATAATGGGTTAAACAAAAATTAAAAAAAAGGCTTCTAAAGGGTTAATTGCGGGTAAATATCACAAAATAACCCCATTAAAATTATAATTATGTCTTGATTTTTCAGTGGTTTAAAGGTTATTCTTGCAATGGCTTCTTAAAAAAAGTAAAGTAAGTTAACAAAATGTGAAAGGTGACACAAAAAATGAACGATTATCATGGTCTGATGGACACCTTAGAGTACAAAGCATTTTGATTGTGCATTTTAACGGGTAAAGAGAGAGATTATTTTGCAATTATTAGGTCGTAAAAAAGTTCAATTGGTTGGCGTTGACCTCAGTTCTTCTGCGGTTAAGGTGTTGCAACTATCGGGGAACCAAGACAATATAAAAGTTGAACGTTATGCCGTTGAGCCGCTGCCTGCTAATGCGGTTTCAGATAACAGCATTGCTGAAGTTGACTTGGTATCAGCTGCCATTAATAAGGCATTTAACCGCGCTGGTATTAAAAACATTGGAGCTGCCACAGCTGTTTCCGGCTCTGCAGTTATTACCAAGATTATTCAAATGCCAGCTGAATTATCAGAAGAAGATCTGGAAATTCAATTAGAACAAGATGCCACACAATACATTCCTTACCCCATTGAAGAGGTGAGTTTAGATTTTTGTGTGCTGGGGCCTGTCGAAAACAATCCTGAACTTAATAATGTGCTTATCGCCAGTTCCCGCTCAGAAAATGTAGATATCTTGATTGAAGCTTTTGGTGGTGCCGGTATTCCTTTAGAAGTGGTGGATGTTGAGGCGTTTGCAGTCGAACGGTGCTTTAATGAAATCAAAGGGAAATACGGTATAGAAGATGATGAGGTGGTGGCCCTCTTTGATATTGGTGCCAGTACCACGACCATGCATGCCATGCACAAAAGCACCGGCATTTACAGTCGTGAACAATCTTTTGGTGGCAGTCAATTAACCGAAGAAATTATGCAACGGTATGGTTTGTCTTACGAAGAAGCCGGTTTGGCAAAACGACAGGGTGGATTACCGGAAAGTTATGAATCTGAAGTGTTGCAGGGGTTTAAAGATACCGTGGTGCAACAAGTTAGCCGAGCTCTGCAGTTTTTCTTTTCCGCCACAGAATTTGGTAATGTTGATCGAATATTGCTCGGTGGTGGTTGTGCCGCCATAGCTGATATCGATATTTTAGTGGAAGAACAAATAGGTGTGCCCACGGCCATTGTGGATTCAGTGGCCACGTTTAGCGTCTCTTCAAAGGTTAAAAAGGAAGCCTTGGAGGCCGATTCGCCGGCTATGATGTCCGTGGTTGGTTTGGCAATGAGGAATTTTGACTGATATGGTAAAGATTAACTTACTTCCTTGGCGCGAAGAACGACGTCAACAACTCACCCAGGAATTCTACATTATGTTGGGGATTTCAGCGGGTGTGGCCTTGTTATTGTTTGCATTGGCTTATTATTTTTATAATCAGAGCTTAGAGTTTCAAAATAAGCGAAATGCTTTTTTAACTTCAGAAATCCAAAAGCTGGATGCTCAAATTGCTGAAATTAAAGAGCTGGAATCGAAAAAAGCCGGTTTGATTGCTCGCCAGCAAGTCATTGAGGAGCTGCAAGCCAGTCGGACCCAAATGGTCCACTTATTTGACGAGTTGGTTAAAACCATTCCCAATGGCGTATTTTTAGAAAAAATCACCCAACAAGGTAAGATTATTTCTGTTGAGGGCTATTCTCAATCTCATTCAAGGGTCTCTGACTATATGAGAAGATTGGATAAATCAGAATGGTTTACTGGTGTCGATTTGGACTATATCAGAACCGATGACACCTTGATTTCCCATGAGCAAAAATTCAAATTAAGTGTCAAACTGATCAATCCCAACATGAAAGATGACACGGTTGAGGGGGGACAGTCATGAGTCTATATGATGATCTACAAAGTTTAGATTATAACAATCCGGGTGGTTGGCCTAAAGGCATAAAAGTGGGCGCCGTGGTGCTCGTGGTTCTTGCGATTTTAGCCATCGGTTATTGGTTTTTTATCAAAGAAAAACAAGAAAATCTGAAAAGTTTACAGCGCACAGAAGTTGATTTGAAAAACACCTATGCCTCAAAGTATCAAAAAGCGGCTCAATTGCCAGCCTATAAGAATCAACTGGAAGAAATGGAAGTTATTTTACAATCCATGCTCAGACAATTACCCAGCAAAAATGAAATGTCCGATTTAATTGTGGATGTTTCTCAAACAGCCTTAGCCAGTGGTATTGAAAATGAATTGTTTGAACCTGGTGCTGAAACCTTGAAAGGCTTTTATGCGGAAAAACCCATTACCTTGAGAATGAAAGGCAATTATCACCAATTTGGCAATTTTGTTAGTGGCGTGGCGTCATTGCCACGAGTGGTTATTTTGACCATGCATGACATTTCCTTAAAGCCCATTGGTGAAGCCACCCAGGGTGGACGGTTAATTTTAGAAGGGACGGCTAAAACCTATCGCTATCTGGATGACAATGAGATGCAAACCCAGGCTGAAAACACAGGGGGCGGTCAATGAAATTATTTTATTTATTAATAATGGTTGTACTATTGGCGGGTTGCCAAAATAGTTTGGATGATTTGAATGAATTTATGGATCGCCAAAAAGCAAAACCGGTTAAACCCATTGATCCGTTACCGGAAATCAAGCCGCAGGTGGTGTTTGAATACCATGAAAATGGTTTGCGCGACCCCTTTAGTAATGATTTGGAAGTGGCTGATAATAATGAGGACATCGAACAAATGACCCAGGCTGAAGATGGGCAAGGTCCGGATTTAACGCGACGGAAAGAATACCTTGAATCTTATCCGTTGGACAGTTTAGTGATGGTGGGAACCTATCAACAAATGGAAGACTATTGGGCGCTGGTTGAAGATCCGGATGGTACCATTCATCGGGTTTCTGTGGGGCATCATTTAGGTCATAATTATGGTGAAGTTGTTGCCATAAATGAAAGTGAAATCCAGATTATCGAGTGGATTAACGATGGATTAGGGGCATGGCGTGAACAATCTGCAGCTATTGCTTTAAAAGAAGAGTAATTGAGAGTAATTTTATGAATATGCAAATTTTTAACTCAACCGCTACAAAATTAACCACTGTGTTTTTGGTTTTGTGTTTTCTTGTAAGCCAGGCCAATGCCCAATCAACCATTGAGAATGTTACCCTCAATTCTGGTGAAAATGGTGCGGTAAAAATTAATTTTGAATTTAGCGGTCAGGTCACTGAACCCAAGGTTTTTAGCACCAATTTACCACCACGGTTGGCTTTGGATTTTGAAAACACCCGTAATAACAGCGATATGGATAGTCAAACCATCGGTATTGGTCAAGCCAGAGGACTGCGAATTGTTTCAGCGGGTAATAAAACCCGAGCTGTTATCGATTTAACAGGACCGGCCGAACACAGTATCACCACTCTAAACAACACGGTCACAGTGACTGTATTGCCCGGCCAACGCTATGTGCAACAAGGCGGTCAACAAGTGACCACCATTAATGACATCGATTTTCGCCGGGGTGAAGAGGGTCAAGCTGTGGTGCAGATTGGTTTAAGTGATCCCAATGCCATTATTAATATTTCTGAAAATATGGATAAAGTGGTCATTGAAGTGGCCAATGCCAATTTAGATGAATCACTTGATTTAAAAATGGATGTGATTGATTTTGCCACACCGGTTAACTATGTGGATGCCAGACAACGTGGT
>QQUO01000165.1 GCA_008501575.1 Pseudomonadota bacterium | reverse complement strand
TCTTCACCTTCTAAATATTTTTCCAGGGCTTCGTCATCCTGTTCCAAAGCCGTTTCAATCATGGCTTCACGGAATTCTTGAACCTGATCAACCATATCGGCCGGGACATCTTCAATCGTATAGGCCAAAGGATCACCACTACCGTCCCAAACATAAGCCTTTTGTTCCAGTACATCAACCACGCCTTTAAAATCATCTTCAGCACCAATGGGTAAGGTCATTACCAAGGGGGTGGCACCCAGAACTTCTTTGACTTGTTTAACAACACTTAAAAAGTTGGCACCGACACGGTCTAATTTGTTAACAAGAATAATACGGGCAACTTTTGAATCGTTGGCATAACGCCAGTTGGTTTCTGATTGTGGTTCAACACCACCAGATCCACAGAAAACACCGACACCACCATCCAATACTTTTAATGAACGGTACACCTCAACAGTAAAGTCAACGTGGCCCGGGGTGTCAATAATATTTAAGCGGTGCTCATTCCACATACAGCTGGTCGCCGCAGATTGAATGGTAATACCACGTTCGCGTTCTTGATCCATAAAATCTGTGGTGGCTTCACCATCATGGGTATCACCCATTTTATGAATTTTACCGGTTAACCCTAAAATACGCTCGGTGGTGGTTGTTTTACCCGCATCAACGTGAGCGAAAATACCAATATTTCTGTATTTACTTAAATCTGTTGTCATGATTGCCTTCTTATATCTTGTTTAAAAATAATTTTGGAGTCGCTATAACGAAAAGTAGCCTTTGCTCAGCCCATTCACCACACTGTCACAAAAAAACCATGTGATGCTGTGTTGAGCAAAAGCCCCTTATTAAAAGTTTTTGCTACCCCAAAGTGCGCGCATTCTACACTAAATCAGTCCTCAGGTTAAGGATTTCCTGTGTTATTTAGTTATTTTTAGGCATCCATCTGAGATTTTACACAGTTAAGGTTAAATTCACGTAATTTACGCCGGTTAAAGGCACAATCAAACGCCTAAAACTTGACAATACGCATGCGTATGGTGACAATGGAAGTATTCAACCTTAGACACGGATTAACATGATTTTCAAAGACTCGCAGGTGGCTGTCATTGACGGTGTTCGCACCCCCTTTATGAAAGCACCGGGTGGTAAAGCCCAAGACCTTAAAGCCTATGATTTGGCACGTATGACACTCAATCAAATTAAACACCGATACGATTTTTTACAATCTGAGTGCGACCAAGTAATTATGGGTAATGTTATCCAAAACGCCGCCACCTCGAATGTTGCCAGAGAAGCCATGATTGGTGCCGGTATCGATGTCAAAACACCGGCTTATACCCTGTCCATGGCATGTATTTCAGGAAACCGTGCCATCACCAACACGGCGCAAGACATTCAATCCGGTGCCATTAAAATTGGTTTAGCCGGTGGTGTCGAATCTTTATCTGATGCCCCTGTTCGTATTTCAGATGCCTTGAAAAAGACCTTGATGCAGGCCCAAAAAGCCAAAGGCTTTAAAGACTATTGGCAAGTATTTAAACAATTTAAATTCAAATCTCTGATACCGGTGACACCGGCCATCGCTGAATTTTCCACCGGTTTAACCATGGGTCAGGATGCGGATCAATTGGCGGCAAAATTTAACATCAGCCGTGAACAACAAGATGCCTACGCCCTACGCTCACACCAACTGGCAGCCAAGGCCTGGGAACAAGGTCAGTTCCAACAAGAAGTTGAATTTATTACCTTGCCACCGAAGTTTGAAGTCATTAAACAAGACAACACCTTTTATGCCGACAGTTCCATGGAAAAACTGGCCTCACTCAAACCGGTTTTTGTTAAACCATATGGTACAGTCACTGCGGGTAATGCCTCACCGATTACCGATGGCGCCTCAATCAGCTTACTAATGAATCTGGCAGAAGCCAAAAAAAGAAAACTTAATCCTCAAGTGGTGATTGAAGGTTATGCATACTCGGGGCAAACCCCCAAAGGTGAATTATTACTCGGCCCAGCTTACACCATTAGCCAGTTACTCAATGAGGCTAAGTTAAGTTTTGATGACATCGATGTGTTTGAAATTCATGAGGCCTTTGCCGGTCAGGTGCTGGCTAATTTAGCCGCTTTACAAGACAAAGATTTTTGTAAAAACCAATTAGGCCTGGATAAACCGATGGGTGAAATACCCATGGATAAAATCAATACCCAGGGCGGGTCATTGTCATTGGGGCATCCTTTTGCGGCCACCGGCAGTCGCTTATTAACCGCAGCCACCCGCCGATTGTTACAATCAAAAGGCCAATACGCACTGATCAGCGCTTGCGCTGCCGGTGGATTGGGTTCTTCCATTCTGCTCAAAAAAATAGGATAACATTATGGCCAATTTTGAATTAAAAATTAACAACGACATCGCCACCATCTGGATGGATCAACCGGGTTCCGAGGTCAATACCTTATCTGTGGCCATGCTCGATGATTTTCGCAATTTGCTGGACACCATTGAAAAAAACAACGACATAAAAGCCGCCATTTTAATCTCTAAAAAAGCCAATTGTTTTATTGCCGGTGCCGATATTAAAGATTTCCAACGCATGGAATCATCTGAAGAGGCGGAAAAACTATCCCGTGAAGGCAACCAAATTCTGACCCGACTCAGCCAACTCAAAAAACCGGTTATTGCCGCCATTAATGGTGCCTGTTTGGGTGGTGGTTTAGAAGTCGCCATGGCTTGTCATTATCGCATTGCCACAACGGATGAAAAAACGGTGTTCGGCCTACCTGAAATGAAACTGGGCTTATTACCCGGTGGTGGCGGAACCCAACGGATTATTAAATTAACTTCATTACGGTATGGTTTGGATGCACTGCTGACCGGAAAAAATATATACCCCTACAGCGCCAAGAAAAATGGTCTGGTGGATGAGCTTATCCATAAGGAAGGTCTCTATCAGGCGGCCATTAAGCAAGCCCAAAACCCGATTAAACGTAGGCCCAAAAAACAATCTTTACTGGACAGGGCACTGAACACCTCAATGGGACGCAATTATGTGTTGAAAAAAGCCCGTGAAACAGTCATGAGAAAAACCCGTGGTAACTATCCGGCACCATTAAAGATACTTGATTGTGTTGAAATTGGCTTAGAGGATGGTTTGCAGGCGGGCTTAGAAGCCGAATCCATGGCATTTGGAGAACTCCATGGCACCTCGGCATGCCAAAATTTAATTCGGTTGTTTTTGGCCATGCAGGACAATAAAAAGCTTAAAAACAACAACAAAACCGAAAACACCGATGCCATCACCATGATTGGTGCCGGCTTTATGGGTGCGGGCATTACTGAAGTTTCCATCAAAAATGGTTATCAAGTAATCCTCAAGGACATTAATCCTGAAGGCATTGCTTCGGCCTTAAAAACCATCTGGGACGATTTCACCAAGTTGGTACGGAATAAAGCCATGACGGCAGTCGATCGAGATCGCCTAATGGCCAACATTAAAACCACCACAGACGATGATGCCATCTGCGATGCCGATCTGATTATTGAAGCGGTGTTTGAGGACCTTGGTTTAAAACAAAAAATCTTGGCTGATGTCGAAAAACGCTGTAAAAAAAGCACCGTATTCGCCAGCAACACCTCTTCTCTGCCGTTGGCCGATATCACAGCAAATTCCAACAACCCCAACCATGTGGTCGGCATGCATTATTTTTCGCCGGTTCCGAAAATGCCCTTACTGGAAGTCATTGTCACTGATAAAACCGCCAAAAAAGCCCGGCAAATGGCCATCAATGTCGGTATTAAACAAGGTAAAACCGTGGTGGTGGTTAAAGACGGCCCCGGGTTTTACACCACCCGTGTGCTGTCAGCCATGACCCACGAGGCCATTAAAGTGTTACATGACGGGGCCAAAATCGAAGACATTGATAACGCCATGAAAGATTGGGGCTTTCCGGTTGGGCCGTTGGCCTTAATGGATGAAGTCGGTATCGATGTGGGCGCACACATTGCCCGTGGCGCCTTAGGTAAAATGTTCTTAAACCGTGGCATTGAACAGGATGACACAGTCCAGAAATTGGCTGAGGCCAAACTCTATGGGCGTAAATCCGGCCAGGGCTTTTATCGTTATCCGAAAAAAGGCAAAAAAACTGTCAACACCGACATTTATAAATACTTTGGTGGTGAAGAACGCCAATCCATGGACAAGACCATCATTCAAAATCGTATTGGACTTATTTTTGTCAATGAATGTGTGCATTGTCTGGAAGAAGGTATTTTAGCCGATGTGGCCGATGGTGATTTGGCCGCCATCTTGGGCTTGGGCTTTCCCCCGTTCACCGGTGGACCATTCCGCTATATAGACGCCCGTGGCGCCTCAGAGATTACTGAAATCCTTAATAATTTAAGTCGTCAACACGATAATCGCTTTGAACCGGCTCAGTTATTAACCAACAAAGCCACCAACAATGAGCGCTTCTACCTTTAATCACTAAAGCTAACCGTCGATGGCCAATCAGGCTGTCGGCGGTTTTATTCAACTTATATTAGATTGCCCGTTAATTCCGTTAACAAGCACTGAATCACGCGACTTTGTCGGTGCCATCACCGCTTGGTTTTTACCCTGTTGTTTCGCTTGGTAAAGGGCTTGATCTGCGCGTCTAATGGTTTGCTGCAGAAGGCCGTCCTGATACCTATATTCAGCCAAACCGGCACTTATGGTCAACTTAATTTCATGTTTATGGTAATGGAAACTGGATTCAGCAACCTCTTGGATTATCTTCTCTGCCACCTGTTTGGCGTCATTCAGCTGCGCTTGTGGCAGCAACACCAAAAATTCCTCACCACCCCAACGGTAAGCGTAGTCAGTTTTTCTTAAATTTCTGAACAGAATACGGCTAATTTCAATGAGCACCACATCGCCGGCAGCATGACCCAATTCATCATTAATCTGTTTAAAATCATCCAAAT
>QQUO01000012.1 GCA_008501575.1 Pseudomonadota bacterium | reverse complement strand
TTTGATGGATTCCAACACACCGTCCACCGGTGAGGGCACTTCCAACACCACTTTATCTGTTTCTAAATCGACCAGGTTTTCATCACGACGAACTGTTTCGCCTGGTTTTTTATGCCAGGTGGCGACGGTAGCGTCACTCACTGATTCGGGAAAAACCGGTACTTTTACATCAATGCTCATTTTATTATTACTCCGCGTCTATGGCCGATCCATGGTTTCCATGAATGGCATCTTTGATTAATTGGGTTTGTTCTTTTTCATGAACTTTATAAGATCCCACAGCCGGCGAGGGTGAGCCTTTGCGACCGGCATAATGCAATGGGAATCGATTGTCCACACAATGTTGTAAATGATGTCTGATTTGGAACCAGGCACCTTGGTTAATGGGTTCTTCTTGGCACCAGATCACTTCTTTGCTGTTGGTGAATTTATCTAACTCAGCGGTCAGTTCAGGCCGTGGGAATGGGTAAAGTTGTTCAATCCGAATCACCGCCACTTGTTTAATTGATTGTTCATGAATGGCTTTCATTAAATCATAATAAACCTTACCGGAACATAAAATAACCCGTTTCACCTCTTTATTGGTGACTTCACGGTCCGGAATGACCAGCTGGAAGCGGCCTTCGAGCAACTGTTGTTTGGTCGAAACCGCATCTTTATGGCGTAACAGACTCTTCGGGGTCATGACAATCAGTGGTTTACGCACCTGGCGCAGCATTTGTCGGCGAATCATATGAAAAGTTTGTGCCGGTGTGGATGGCATACAAACCTGCATGTTATTGACCGCACAAAGCTGTAAAAATCGTTCTAAACGGGCTGATGAATGTTCCGGCCCCTGACCTTCAAAGCCATGCGGTAAAAACATCACCAAGCCATTTAAACGTCCCCATTTGGCTTCGCCGGATGAGATGAATTGATCGATAACAACCTGCGCACCATTGGCAAAGTCACCAAACTGGGCTTCCCAGATGACCAAAGCATTGGGTTCAGCGGTGGCATAGCCATATTCAAAGGCCACCACAGCCAACTCTGACAACACTGAATTAATAATGTCAATTTTGTTTTTATCGGTTTCCAGTTGTTGCAAAGGGGTGTAGTTTTTGGCTGAATCAGTGGTGTGAATGACCGCATGGCGATGGAAGAAGGTACCACGTTGGGAGTCCTGGCCGTCCAGGCGGATTTGGTAACCATCATCCAGGATACTGGCATAGGCCAGAGTTTCGGCAAAGCCCCAGTCCATGGGCATGTCACCATGCATCATTTTAATGCGGTTGTCATTAATGTTTTTAACCCGTGGATGGGGTTTAATGTCATCGGGTAAATCCGTGATGATTTTGGCGTATTTTTCAAATTGTTGCTCACTGATGGTGGTGTCCACTTGTTGCCGCAAGTCACCATCAATAAACGGGGTCCAATCCACCGCGTACTCATCGTTGTAATCATCAGCAAATTCCACAATGTGCTGTTTGTTGTCCAGGCTGTCACGATAGTCGCTCATCAACTGATCTGCATAGGATTTGTCAATGACGCCCTCGCTAATTAATTTTTGACTGTAAATTTCCCGAGGGGTGGGGTGGTTTTTGATGATTTTATACATTTTTGGTTGGGTGGCCGCCGGTTCATCCGCTTCATTATGGCCATGTTTGCGGTAGCACACCAAATCAATCACCACATCAACATCAAATGCCTGGCGGTAATCAGCGGCCACCTGGGTGGCAAAGACCACCGCTTCGGGGTCATCACCGTTGACGTGGAAAATAGGTGCCTGCACCATTTTTGCCACTTCAGTGCAGTACAAGCCACCTTTTTTATCCAATGCATGGGTGGTGGTAAAGCCAATTTGATTATTAACCACCACATGGATGGTGCCGCCGATATCAAAACCTTCAACACCGGCCATATTAAACAGTTCCATGACCACACCTTGCCCTTCAAATGAGGCATCACCATGGATTAAAACCGGTACCACCTGGTTTTTATCGACATCGTTGCGCCGGACTTGGCGCGCCCGGGCCGACCCTAATACCACCGGATTGATGATTTCTAAATGGGATGGATTAAAGGCCATGGCCAAGTGCACCGGGCCATGAGCACCGGGCACATCAGAAGAGTAGCCTTTGTGATATTTAACGTCACCGGAATTAACATTATCCAGTGCCTCATCGTTGCCTTCAAATTCTTCAAATAATTCTGCGGGTGATTTGCCTAAAATGTTAATCAACATATTTAAGCGGCCGCGATGCGCCATACCAAAAACAATTTCTTTAACCTGATGTTCGCCCAAGTGATCAATCAGCGCTGACATTTGCGGAATCAATGCGTCGCCACCTTCTAAGGAGAATCGCTTTTGGCCCACATATTTGGTGTGTAAATAGCGTTCCATACCCTCTGCCTGGGTGAGTTTTTTAAGAAACTTTTTCTTTTGCTGATGACTAAAGTCATGTTGGCCGGCCGGTTTTTCTAAGCGGTTTTGTAGCCACTCACGTTTTTTAATGTCCGTGATGTGCATGTATTCAACACCGATATGACGACAATAAACCTGCTCCAGGGTGTTAATAATGTCAGCCAAAGACATTTCAGCCTGGTTAGTGGCCAAAGAACCGGTGTTAAAGCGGGTGTTTAAATCCGCTTCGCTGAGGCCGTGAAAGGCCAACTCTAAATCGGGTGTGGCCGGCCTTTTCGAATAATTTATGGGGTCTAAATCAGCTTTTTGGTGGCCCCGTAATCGATAAGAATTGATTAACCGCAACACCGCAGCCTGCTTCATGGCATGATCCGCGTCACCGGACAGGATGCCAGCGGCAGGAAATTGTCCGGCTGCTAAGAACTGCTCAAGTACCGGTTGGTGTCGGTGATCGGGTTGCTCGCCATCAAACTGTTTAAACAATTGTTGAAGTTCGGGGGTGACTAATTCAGGGTCTTGTAAATAGAGATCGTAATAGTGCTCTAACCAACTTGAATTGGCACCAAAAAAAGGTGCACTTTGTTGCTTTTCTTTAATCCAGTTCGCCAAGGGAACGCTCTCGTAAAAAAATGAAAGCTGGTATTATACCTGAGTTAAGCGTGGGTAAAAACCTATCGCGGTCGATAAGGGCAATTTAGTGACCGGATAAGTCATTTACTTAAAAGAACAGCCATAAAATTACCGGATAAAATGTATAACAGGGATTGTTTTCTTGTGTTTTTTTGTGCGATAATAATTTTTAAAGTGTCTGCAAATTTCCCAAATATGCACACTTTATGTCGTGATGTATCATTTAAGTTGTGTCTTTTTGTAAACTTTTATTATTTTTCATATTACAAAGTGTACAAAAATATTTAATTTTCCTCGTTTAAAATTTAAATTTATGCTATATTTCTTGGCGTAAATTTGGCTGGTGCCAGTTCTATGGATAACTGGCTAAGGTGCTGATTATAAAGTAATAAAGCGGAATTGCTTAAATTGCTATCAACCATCGGACAGCCTTTAAATGGTTGAAGTTGTTGGTTAATTGTGGGATAACAAATTCAATTATTTTGTTCAATTAATTTTATTTATTATTAAATATTTTATTACGGGAGATTAACGGGGACAGTTATGCAAATGAGTGAAGTCAAAGAACAACGACAAGTTTTCACCCAGGAAGAAGCCTATCAAGCTGCTTTAAACTATTTTAAGGGTGACGACTTGGCGGCCCGCGTGTGGGTCAATAAATATGCCCTTAAAGATTCGGCAGGTAATTTATTTGAGAAAACACCCGATGATATGCATCATCGGCTGGCTGCGGAGATTGCTCGGGTTGAAAAAAAATACCCAGAGCCAATGTCACAGTCGGATATTTTTAATTTAATCAAGAATTTCCGTTATTTGGTGCCACAAGGCGGCCCCATGACCGGTATCGGAAATCCCTATCAAATTGCCTCATTGTCCAATTGTTTCGTTATTGGCAACCCCGGCGAGTCAGATTCCTATGGCGGTATCATGAAGATTGACCAGGAACAGGTCCAATTGATGAAGCGTCGTGGTGGGGTGGGTCATGATTTATCACATGTGCGGCCACGGGGTTCTGCGGTGAAGAACTCGGCATTGACTTCCACCGGTATCGTGCCTTTCATGGAAAGATACTCGAATTCAACCCGAGAAGTGGCACAGGATGGCCGTCGTGGTGCGCTGATGTTGTCAGTTTCAATCAATCATCCTGATGCTGAAGATTTTATCGATGCCAAAATGGAACAAGGTAAAGTGACCGGTGCCAATGTCTCGGTACGGATTGATGATGGTTTTATGCAGGCGGTCAGTGCTGGTGAAAACTATGTGCAAAAGTACCCGATTTTTAGCGAAAATCCTAAATTTACCAACACCATTGAAGCCCGTAAACTATGGAAAAAAATAATCCACAATGCCTGGCAATCCGCGGAACCGGGTATTTTATTTTGGGACACCATTACCCGTGAATCGGTGCCGGATTGTTATGCGGATTTAGGCTATAAAACAGTTTCAACCAATCCTTGCGGTGAAATTCCCTTATGTCCATATGATTCGTGCCGGCTATTGGCCATTAATTTATATTCCTATGTCAAAAACCCATTTACTGACAAAGCTGAATTTGATCAGGCATTATTTATTGATCATGTTGCAAAAGCCCAGCGTTTAATGGACGACATTATTGATCTGGAATTGGAAAAGATTGATGCCATTTTGGCTAAAATTGATGCCGATCCGGAAAGTGAAGAAGTTAAACATATCGAAAAGAATTTATGGCTTAACATTAAAAAAAAGGCCGAAGAAGGTCGGCGCACCGGCATTGGCATCACTGCCGAGGGTGATATGCTGGCGGCTTTAGGGATTCGTTATGGCAGTGAAGAAGGCAACAACTTCTCGGAAGAAATTCATAAATTGATTGCGGTTGAAACTTATCGTGCTTCGGTGTACATGGCCAAAGAACGTGGTGCTTTTGCTATTTATGA
>QQUO01000192.1 GCA_008501575.1 Pseudomonadota bacterium | reverse complement strand
AATGGGCCCATAGGTGTACGGTTGAATTATTGCGTGATATGCCATGTTCACTTATTAGAAGGGTGAAACAAAGGGGGGGAATTGATGCCAGTAATCAGCAAGTCATGGACAAGCAACGTTTTGCTGTTGTGTGTTGGTGCCTATAAAAACCTGAGTTTTCAATTAAGTTTTCTTGAAGTGCGCCACCAATGATCCTCCGCAGCGTCACCAAACTCGTCAGAGCCTGTCCCGTACTTAATACGGTAAGAACCTTGATAATAAACCAAACATTTGAGGTGTTTAACTGATGTTATTAAGACGAGTTACTCAACACGTTAAAGACCAGAATTGGTTTGCGGTATTGTTGGACTTTTTAATAGTTGTGGTTGGTGTTTTTGTGGGTATTGAAGTATCTAACTGGAATCAGGCCCGCAGTGATCATAATCGTGCCAATAATTATTTGGAGCGCATCAGCACCAACCTCGAAACGGATGTACAAACTTACAATGACCGCATGGACTTTTGGAAAAAAGTGGCTGATTATGGCCTTGTTTCACTGCATTATGCGGATACCCGAGAACAAACAGAATTGTCCAATTGGGATCTGGTCTTAGCCTTTTTTCAAGCCAGTCAAACGGCTGAGTTTCATATGGAAAACACCACCTATTCTGAGCTAACCAGTGCGGGTGAACTGGGTTTGATTGAAAATATAGCGATCAGAAATATGATTGCTAAATATTACAGCGCTTATGGTAATTTCGTGCTGGTCGAAGTTCCAAAATACCGAGAACATATTCGAGGATATATTCCTATCGATGTGCAGAATTATATTTGGATGAACTGCTACAGCAACGACAAAGAAAGTATCCAAGTTATGTTGCCCTGTAAATCGCCGATCTCGGAAGAGAAAGCCAAAGAAATACTGAGTGAAATTGTCGCTGAGGTAACGTTAATAAGGCAATTGCGTTATTGGGTATCGACAATGAATATTGCCACATTGATTAGCCGTGCGCAGATACTAAATGCACAGCAGTTACTTGACTTGATTCAAGTCGAATTGAGTCATCAGGAGAAAAGACAATGATCTTATTTGACCAATTAAAGCGGTGTAATGTGATCAAGGTTACCATTAAAGAGCACCAACCATGATTCTGCGCAGCGTCACCAAACATGTAAAAGATCAAAACTGGTTCGCGGTTTTTTTGGATTTATTGATTGTTGTCGTTGGCGTTTTTATCGGTATCGAAGTGTCCAATTGGAATGAACAAATAGCCGGTAAAAAGCAAGCCCAAGTGTTGATCAAGCGCGTCTATGAAGACCTCAACAACGATATCCTTTCGATGACTGCTGAGCTTGAATACCAGGCCGTGGTCAGAAAATATGCCATGACTGCGGTGGATGCCCTGAATGGTGAGAATACCGTTAGCGATGAACAATTCGTTATAGGCGCCTATCAAGCCTCACAAATCAACGGTGTTTGGAGTAACCGAGCCACCTACAATGAGATGCTCAGCACCGGGCAGATAAACCTCATCAAAGATGAACAATTAAAGGGCATGATTTTTGGTTATTATGCTTTGGACTTTGCATCCATCCCATTGATAACCAAAATGGCGCCGTATCGAGAATTTATCAGGGGACACATGCCGGTGGTTATTCAAGATGCCATCAAAGCACAATGTGGGGATGTGACTTTTAAATTGGCCAATTCATTTACAGCCACTTTACCGCCCACATGCGATTTAGACTTAGCAGATGAGGTGCTGAGCGAAGCCGCAGATTTACTGCGTTCTTTGCCTGAAATGAAGTTCAATCTGAACTTTCAAATTGCGGTCAACGACGCCAAAGTGATTAATTTTCAATTTTACATCAAAGAATGCAAAAACTTATTGGCGGTCATCAAGGCGCATCAACCATGAGGTTGCGCACATGAATTACATGCTTTTTTCAAGGGATATAAATAATGAGCTTGTTTAACGAACTCAAAAGCCACAATGTATTCCGAATCGTAATTGCTTATTTAGCGATGGGTTGGCTGTCAATAAAACCATGATCAATTTCTTTCGAAAAATTCGCAAAAACCTGCTCAATGAAGGCAAAACTGGCCGCTATTTAAAATATGCCATTGGTGAAATATTGTTGGTGGTGATAGGTATCTTGATTGCTTTGCAGATCAATAACTGGAACCAAGAACTTAACAACCGTCACAAGGAGCGGGTATATTTGAAAAGATTGGTCAGCGACCTAGAGCAGCAAGATCAGCTGTTGGATGAACATTTGGGTTATGAGCATGATTATTCAAACATGGGGCAGGATGTGTTGCGGTTCTATGCGACAAATAAAACATTCTATGAACCTCATGAAACCTTACCAAAACTCAGTAAGTTAACCGAAAGAAGAACATTCAATCCCATCATGAACACCTTCCAGGAGTTGATTGCCACTGGCAACATCGAATTAATCTCCAATGAAGGCACTAAAATAAATGTCACCAATTATTACCATGAACTGCAGCGGGTGACACTGGTGGTTGGTTATAACAACATCCATATCATTGATGGCATCTATCAACCTGAAATCTTGAAGCATGTCATCACCCTGTATCAGTACGGCGACCAAGTCAGTAACCAAATGAATCAAAAAATATTTGGTCAGATTGATTTGAATGATCTGCAGGCAACAACAAAGCTGCAATTGGAATTGCCAGAAAATGAATTGCATGTGTTCAATGTTTTACAACAAAGAATGACCGTTGCTTTAAATCACATCGCTTCCTATGAATCACTGAAGGCAGATACTCAAGCCATGAAGGGTGAAATTGAAACTTTATTAGAGGGTAGGCAATAAACCATGGTCAGCTTATTTCGAAAAATACGCCAAAAACTCCTGGCTGAAGGCAAAACTGGTCGCTATTTAAAATATGCCATTGGTGAAATATTGTTGGTGGTGATTGGTATTCTGATAGCCTTGCAAATCAATAATTGGAATGATGCCAGAAAAAGCAGGGTTAAAGAGCTGCATTATCTGCAGAACATCAAGTCAGATCTGATTGTCAATATTGCAGAGATGCAAAATTATCTGACGGATCGAACTGAAAAAATAGCTGCAGCCAAAAGAATTCTTGAGCACTTTGAAGGGAAGCCGTTGGATGATCTGTCGAGGTTCAATGCCGATGGTGTGAATATTTACAGTTGGCAAAAATTTTATCAATCTAACAACACTTTCCAAGAGTTGCTCAACTCAGGCAACCTGGCCATCATCTCAAACGATGAAATTAAAAATCATTTATTGGATATCGAGGCACTGTATAAAAAGATGAAAAGTGAGGAAGAGCATTTTCGTTTTGATACTGAAACCATGATTTACACACCTTTGTATGCATTGATGGACCTCAACCCTTTGGTGAAAAACGTTGAGTTTACAGTCAGTCAAGGTCAATCCGGTGAATCCACACCGCTACCTGAGGATTATTTCAATGACTTCCTGAAAAGCCAGCCCTTAAAAAACGGTTTTGTGTTAACCGTTTTGGAACTCAATACCTTGAATGCTCAAATGCAGAAAATGATTAACATGTCTCAGGCATTAATTGAAATCATTGCGCTTGAAACAAACAGCCGTACTTAGTTCAATCAAAGTAAACTCTTCAACATCAGATAAATCAACAGCTGCAGCCAGCTGATATAGATTTGGATGCCTGTCCTTATTTGAGTCTTTTTAATTCAATGAATCTTCGCGTCAATAATTAAGATAACTGACATCAAAATTCATGCCATGTCACATTTTTGCGTGCCCATTCGTTAAGCAATAATTCATTAAATAAGTTGATAATTGAATTCATTGGTTAAATACTGATGAAACAGCTTAATTAATTGAGTGCTCGTTTAACCGGTATAGATAGTTTGAAACCAAAAACGAGGTAGATTAGTTTGAAAAGAGTGGGAGGTTAATCGTGAATAAATTATTTATAGTTTTGATTTTTTTGACATCAGTGTCCTGGGCTGAAAATGATGATTACGTAGCCATAGAAAAGGGACTCAAAGTCTATGGCGATAAAGTAAAAAAATTAAAACAACATATCGATAACAGTGTTTTTCAAGATCAAGAAATACTGATTGAATTAGATTTTGATGCCAAGCAGCTGATAGATTTTGTTCAAGAAAAGATAGCTTTTCAGCCTTATCAGGGTTTGTTGCGAGGCGTTCAGGGTACACTTAATTCACGTGCGGGGAATGCCTTAGACCAATCTGTGTTGTTAGCAAAAATGCTTAATGATGCAGGACTGGATGCGCGAATTGCCACCGGCGAATTATCCGATCAGCAGACGTTACAATTATTATCAACAATGGCCAATGCTGAAATCCCCAGTCAGATTGGCAAAGGTGTCGGCTTTGAACAAGCGCTCAAAGCTTTAACAACCCAAGCACACGAACCGGTCGAATGGTCTAAGACAGCTACCTATGCAAGATATCAAGCCAGTTTGAAAGACCTGAGTCAAATTTTACAAAACAGCAACATGGTCTTAAATAAGAAAGACCTGACGCAACAGTTGGTGCAACAAAATAAAACATATTTCTGGGTTCAGTATCGCTCAAACCCCACCGATCAGTGGCATGATGCACACCCCGCGTTTAACAAAACCATTAGCAATACGACTGAAATTAAACCTAATTTAATCACACATTTCGATGGTTCTGTGCCGGCTAATTATCATCACCGGCTGAAAATTGAAGCCTTTATTGAGCAACGGCTTGGCACAAACTTTAAACAGCACAGATTAATGGAGCCATGGATTAAGCCGGTGGCTAATTTACAAGACCATTTAATTACTTATAGCAATGCGCCTTCAGGCGTTACGCTTAAAGATGATTATGATTTGGCGCAAATACTGGATAAAAGCCATTTTTTTATCCCAACTTTTAACGGTAATCAGGTTGGCGGTAAAGTATTTGATACAAAGGGTCGGTTGGTGGACATTGACGCCATGAACGATC
>QQUO01000022.1 GCA_008501575.1 Pseudomonadota bacterium | reverse complement strand
AATTCTTCGGGTTCCACAATCGGATCATCGGCATTTTCATCAATCCGAATATGATCAACATCCACTTCTGGCGGCGCCACATCAACTTTTTCTTCCAATTGGCCGATGTCAATGGACAATTTAATGTGTGATGTTTCGATGTGGGTTTGTGGTGCTTGCACCGGCCGTAAAATAACCACACCGGGTTCGCTGACTTCCCACTCCTTGCTTTTTGCCTTGGCCGAGTCTTCCTCGTTTTTAACCAAACTAACACGAATACCGGCCTTTTTTAGGACATTACGAAAGTGATTGGCTTTATCCATGGATAAGGATTTTTTCAAAACCCGGGTTTTGCCGTCGAAAAATACCGCGGCTTTGTCGGCAGACAGTTTAAACAATTTAGCAAAGTGTGCCTGCGCGGCAGCGGTGTCGACGCCACGAACGGTTTTACCCTTAAACACAATTTTAAATCTCTGATTGTCCATAAAAATCACTTAACTTACTATCTTGTTTATACCATATTTCCTGCAGCCAGTTAAACAGTTCTTGCTTGAATTTAACATCTGTGATGTAATTTTTATGTAAAAGTGAGGCAGGAATCGGTATTTTTTCCACTGCCACATGCACTTGTTCAAAATCCCCTGATAGATATTGCCACATGGTGGGTGGTTTGGGCTGATAGACCAAGGTCACCAGTAATAAAGTACGCATTTGCTCACCCATGGCCCCCAGCACAAAGCCGACACCACCAGCTTTGGGTTTAAGCAAATACTGGTACGGCGAGTTCTGTCGCTGTTTTTTGGTCGGTGTGAATCGGGTACCTTCCACAAAGTTTATGACTGAAGTGGGAAAATTTTTAAACTGCTCGCAGGACTTTCGCGTGGCCTCCATGTCCTTGCCTTTTAATTCTGGCTTTTTGGCCAAAGTTTCTCGACTATAGCGCTTCATAAATGGAAAATCCAGCGCCCACCAGGCCAAACCCAGGAACGGCACCCAGATAAGCACTTGCTTGAGAAAAAACTTTAAAAACGGAATCCGGCGGTTAAACACCGTCTGCAAAATCGGAATATCGGTGACACTTTGGTGATTGGCCACCACCAAATACCAATCATCTTTACTTAATTCCGGTAAGACATCAATGTGAATTTTATGACCGTGAATCCAGCGAAATGCGGTGCTGTTAATGGCAATCCAGGTTTCCGCAATAATCACCAGAATTTTTGAAAAAAACACCCGACTGGCGGGAATCGGGATCAATAATTTGAGTAAGGCGACAACCATTAATACACTGACCAATACCAGGGTATTCAGCAGTAAAATCAATGCCGACACCATACCTTTGAATGTTTTCATACCTTGCAAAAAAGAAGCTAAGACAGTGAATAATGTATAGCCATCACCTAAATTTACAAGCAAAACCCTCCATAAGCTCATTTAATTGAAATTAAATGCGATAAAAACTGGACATTGGCGTAAAAAAAAATACAATATATCTCTTTATTCGCATTAAGAGATATATTGCCATGAGCAACTACTTGTTTACCTCGGAATCCGTGTCCGAAGGCCATCCGGATAAAGTGGCCGATCAAATTTCCGATGCCGTCCTTGACGCCATCATTAAAGATGACCCCAAAGCCCGTGTCGCCTGTGAAACCATGGTCAAAACCGGCACCGCCATTGTTGCCGGAGAAATCACCACCAACACCTGGATTGACCTGGATGAATTGGTGCGCGATGTCATTACCGGTATCGGTTATGACTCTTCTGATGTCGGTTTTGACGGTAAAACCTGTGCCGTGATGTCGCTCATCGGTAAACAGTCTTATGACATTAATATCGGCGTTGATCGTAAATCTCCCGAAGAACAGGGTGCCGGTGATCAAGGCTTGATGTTTGGCTATGCCTCCAATGAAACGAATGTGCTGATGCCGGCACCGATTACCTTTGCCCATCGACTGGTGAAGCAACAATCGGATGTGCGCCGTTCCAAGCAAGTGCCCTGGCTGCGTCCGGACGCCAAATCCCAAGTCACCTTCCGTTACGAAGATGATAAACCGGTGGCCATTGATGCCGTGGTATTGTCCACCCAACATGATGAGGATGTGCGTTTACCGGATTTGCGTGAAGCAGTGATGGAAACCATCATCAAACCGGTTCTGCCGGCCGAATGGCTCACCAAAGACACCAAATACCACATTAACCCAACCGGAAAATTCGTCATTGGCGGACCGGTGGGTGATTGTGGCTTAACCGGTCGGAAAATTATTGTCGACACCTATGGCGGTATGGCTCGTCACGGTGGCGGCGCTTTCTCCGGTAAGGACCCTTCTAAAGTGGATCGCTCCGCAGCCTATGCGTGTCGCTATGTGGCCAAAAACATTGTCGCAGCCGGCTTGGCCGATCGCTGTGAAATCCAGGTGTCCTACGCCATCGGAGTGGCCGAACCCACGTCCATCAGCGTCACCACCTTTGGTACCCATAAAGTGCCGGAAAGCACCATTGAACAACTGATTAAAGACCATTTTGACCTGCGTCCCTATGGCATCATCACGTCACTGGACCTGTTAAAGCCCATCTATCAGCAAACCGCTGTCTATGGCCACATGGGTCGTGACGACATTGATTTAACCTGGGAACGCACCGATAAAGCCGACTTACTGCGCTCAGAAGCCGGCCTTAAATAACCCACTAAATTATTTTTTAAGAGTACATTATGACTACAGATAACGTAAAAAACTTACAACCTGATTATGCCATTGCCGATTTAGGTTTGGCCGATTGGGGCCACAAAGAAATTCGTATTGCCGAAACCGAAATGCCGGGTTTGGTGTCGATTCGTGAAGAATTCAAAAGCGAGCAACCCTTAAAAGGCGCGCGCATTGCCGGTTCTTTGCACATGACCATCCAAACCGCCGTGCTCATCGAAACCCTGCGCGCTTTGGGTGCCGATGTCCGCTGGGCCTCGTGCAATATTTATTCCACTCAGGATCATGCCGCTGCCGCCATGGTTGATCAGGACATTCCGGTGTATGCCATTAAAGGCGAAACCCTGGAGCAATACTGGGAATACACCCATAAAATCATGGAATGGTCAGACGGTGGCGCACCGAATATGATTCTCGATGATGGTGGTGATGCCACCTTGTTATTGATTTTAGGAGCCCGTGCTGAGAAAGACGCCTCAATTCTCGATAACCCCGAATCAGAAGAAGAAACCTTTATGTTTGCCGCCATTAAAAAGCGCTTACAAACCAAGCCGGGCTGGTACCAAAAAACTCTGGACTCAATCCAAGGTGTCACCGAAGAAACCACCACCGGTGTAAAACGCTTATACGAAATGGCCAAAGGTAAAGAACTGCCCTTCCCGGCCATTAATGTCAACGATTCTGTGACCAAATCTAAATTCGATAACCTCTATGGTTGTCGTGAATCTTTGGTGGATTCCATTAAACGCGCCACCGATGTCATGATTGCCGGAAAAACTGCCGTGGTTTGTGGCTTTGGTGATGTCGGTAAAGGCTCAGCGCAATCACTGCGTGCTTTGGGTGCCATAGTTTGGGTCACTGAAATCGATCCGATTTGTGCCCTGCAAGCCGCCATGGAAGGTTTTAAAGTGGTGGATTTAAATGATGTGGTGGATAAAGCCGACATTTTTGTCACCGCCACCGGTAACTACCAGATTATTAACTTCGATCACATGAAAGCCATGAAAGATCAGGCCATCGTTTGTAATATTGGTCACTTTGACAATGAAATCGATGTCGCCGGTTTAGAGAAAAACTGCGAATGGGAGTCCATTAAAGACCAGGTCGATCATGTTATTTTCGAAGACGGCAAGCGCATCATCTTATTGGCCAAAGGCCGTTTGGTGAACTTAGGCTGCGGTACCGGTCACCCAAGTTTTGTGATGTCCAATTCATTCACCAACCAAGTGCTGGCTCAAATTGAACTGTATTGTCACGGTGATAAGTATGACAACCAAGTGTACGTCTTACCGAAGCACCTGGATGAGAAAGTGGCCAAATTACACCTTGAGCGTGTTGGCGCCAAACTCACCACATTGACTGAAAAACAAGCCAAATACATTGGTGTCGATGTCGAAGGCCCTTACAAGCCCGAGCACTACCGCTACTGATGCAGGCCTGTTTTTTACAAGCTGATAATAAAAGAGCCGGACATTTCGTTCGGCTTTTTTTTGCCGTATTATTGGAGTATAAATCATGAACAAACCTGATTTTGGTCTGAGCTATGAATTTTTCCCGCCGAAAAGTTCAGAGCAAAAAGTCATTCTGGAAAACACCCAAAAACAATTACGCAAAACCCACCCGGATTTTTTCTCGGTCACTTTTGGTGCCGGTGGCTCCACCTTAACCGCCACCGCTGAAACCGTGATTGGCCTAAAACAGCACGACAGCCCGAAAGTGATTCCGCATTTATCCTGCATGGGCGGCACCCCTGAGGACATCAGAAACCTACTCAACAAATACTTAGAACACGGTATCACAGATATCCTGGCACTGCGTGGCGATGTGCCCTCAGGTATGGGTTCGGTGGGCTATTTTCGTTATGCCAATGAACTCATTGAATTTATTCATCAGGAATTCCCCGACACCTTCTCAATCACAGTCGGCTGCTACCCTGAAGTGCATCCCGAATCCGTGTCATTACATACGGAAATCAAATACTTTAAACAAAAAGTCGATGCCGGCGTTGACCGCGCCATCACCCAGTTTTTCTTTAACCCGGAAGCCTATTTCCAATACGTGGATTTATGCCAGAAAAACGGCATCGACGTGCCCATCACCCCGGGTATCATGCCCATCACCAATTACAGTAACATCAAACGTTTTTGTGGTTTTTGCGGTACCGACATGCCCCGCTGGCTGCACTACAAACTCCAAAGCTACGGCGATGACAGCAAAGCCATCCAGGACTTCGGCACCGAATACACCATCCGCCTGTGCCAACAACTCCTCGACCAAGGCGTCCCCG
>QQUO01000268.1 GCA_008501575.1 Pseudomonadota bacterium | reverse complement strand
AATCGACAAACACTTTTAACACGGCATTGGATAAACCTTTGTCCATGGTAAAGCGTTCACGAGACCAATCCGGTGACGCCCCTAAGCGTCGTAACTGGTTGGTGATGGTGTCACCGGATTGTTGTTTCCATTCCCAGACTTTCTTGATGAAAGCCTCACGACCCAGTTCGGTTCGGGATGTGCCCTGGGCACTCAGTTGCCGTTCGACCACCATCTGGGTGGCGATACCGGCATGATCCGTTCCGGGTTGCCACAGGGTGTTTTTACCTTGCATCCGCTGATAGCGAATCAAGGTGTCCATAATGGTGTCCTGAAAAGCGTGGCCCATGTGCAATGTGCCGGTTACATTCGGTGGTGGAATCATAATGCAATAGGATTCTTTACTCTCACCGTTGGGTTTAAAGTAACCTTTTTGTTCCCAGGTTTCGTACCATTTGGTTTCTATGGCGGTTGGGTCGTATTTTTCAATCATCGGAATTAAGCTTGGCTTTTGTTAATGAGGTATTGTGTCAACATGGCCACTGGACGACCGGTGGCGCCTTCTTTTTTGTCTTTCCAAGCGACACCGGCGATGTCAATATGGGCCCATTTTTGATCTTTGGTGAAACGGGACAAGAAACAACCGGCGGTAATGGTACCGGCAGGCACGCCACCGATGTTTTTCATATCAGCAAAGCTGGTGTCCAGTTGTTTTTGGTATTCATCCCATAAAGGCAGTTCCCAAACGCGGTCATGAATTTGCTCACCGGCTTGTTTAAATTCATCCGCCATACCTTCAGTTTTGGTCATCACGGCAGCGGCGTTATGACCTAATGCCACCACACAGGCACCCGTTAAGGTCGCTAAATCAACAATCACTTCGGGTTTGAATTCTTGTGCGTAGGTTAAAGTGTCACACAAAATCATGCGGCCTTCGGCATCGGTGTTTAACACTTCAATGGTTTGACCGGAATAAGAGGTGATGACATCACCGGGGCGATAGGCTTTACCATCAGGCATATTTTCAACGGCCGGCACAAACACTTTTAGATTGATTGGCAATTGCAATTCGACAGCGGCCACAAAAGCGCCAATGACACTGGCAGCACCACACATGTCGTACTTCATTTCGTCCATATTGGCCCCCGGTTTCAGTGATATGCCACCGGTGTCAAAGGTGATGCCCTTGCCCACCAAAGCAATCGGGTCTTTGTTTTTTTCTGTGCCGTGATAAGACAGCACAATCATGCGGGGTTTGTTGTGGCTGCCTTGTGCCACTGCTAACAGGGCGCCCATGCCCATGTCTTTCATTTGTTTTTTGGTTAACACATCAATGTCACAATTGTCATGTTCATGAGCAATGTCAGTGGCGAATTTTGCCAAGTATTTTGGGGTACATAAATTGGGTGGGTAGTTGCCCAAGTGGCGGGTGGTGTTAATGCCTTTGGCAATGCCGGCAGCCAATCGAAAGGCTTCTGCATTGTCTTTATTGGTGGCCACTTCAATTCGGGCTAAGTGATGGATGTTGTCATCTTTGAATGACTTGGTGTCCTCATAGCGATAAGCGGCGTGAGATGCGGCTAATGCGACCAATTTGGTGGCTTGTTCGGGATCAATGTTTTTATAGTCGTTAATATTTAAGTAAAGTGCCACTGATTGACATCGAGAGCCGGCCGCTGCGGTCACCACTTTATGGGTGGTGTCATACAGTGCGGTGGCAGTAAAATCATCGTTCTTCCCTAAACCCACCAGCACCACTTGTTGGCCGTTGTCATGATATAAAGTGACTTGCTGTCCTGACTGGCCGGTAAAGTCTTTGTTGTTAAAGCGCTCGTTAATTTGCTTTTTAATATCGTCGTTCAGTTGTTCTGTGTGCTGATTTTTAATTTGGTCTGTAAAAAATCCGATAACCACCTGATCGGCTTTGTTTTGGTGTGCGGAATGTTTGGTTGCGTGTAGTGACATCAATTTTCTCCTAAAATGAACGAACTGGGGATTTTAATCAACAACTCAAGCTTTCACCAGAGAAAAACCGTAAACAAGAGGCAGTTTTTTTAGCCCGGCTGTTATTGGAATTTAACACTGGTTTTGATTAACTGTTAAAATAGCCGCTTTTCCTTAGCAGCTTATCATGATTATGACGCGCTATTTGCGTAAACAATGTACCCAAACAAGCTTGGTGGTTTTGATGCTGTTGTTTTTGGTCATGGTGGGTACTTTATTTACCGCCACCTTACGGGCGATTGCACGCGGGGTTTTGGCACCGGATTTGTTGTTTATTGAATTAAGTCTGCGGTCGGTGGATGTGTTGAATATTTTAATTCCGTTGTCATTCTTTTTGGGCCTGTTGGTCGCTTTAAGTGGCTTATACCGCAATCAAGAAGCGGTTATGCTTCATGCTTTTGGTTGGTCGTTACGGGATATTTTAAAAGCGCTGGCTCCCTTGGCCGTGGTGGTGTTTTTGATCACAACGGTGTTGGCCTTGTGGGTGGCACCGATGGCGGCACAATTGTCCAAAGAACTGACTTCTCGGGCCAGTGAAGAAATATCCTTAATGGGTTTGTCGGAAGGTAAATTCCAAAATTTTTTCTCCGACGATGGTGTTATCTATGTGGAGCGCATTGACCCTGAAAGCAAACGAGTGGAAAATATATTTGCCAACATCCACCATCCTGATCGGATTGACACCATAACGGCCGCTTATGGCTATGAATTTACCGAGAAGGGGCATAAATATGTGGCTTTATTTGATGGCTACCGAAACGAAGGGATTCCCGGTAGTAACCGTTATCACATGATGAAGTTTGAACGTAATGACATAAAATTACCGGATTTGAAACAAGAAATTGCCGCTTTGGATGAACAGTCTAAGTCGACTTTGGCGCTATGGCACAGTGACAATATCCTTGATCAAGCCCAGTTGCATTTTCGTTTGGTGCCGCCCATTTCGGTTTGGGTTCTGTTTCTGCTGGCAGTGTCTTTGAGTAAAACTTCACACCGTGAAGCCAAATACATTAATTTGGTTACCGGCTTAGCCGCGTATATACTGCTTATTAACATGTTGACCATCGGACAATCCATGCTGGCGCAGGGTCGCATACCGATGGAATTGGGTTTATGGTGGGTGTATGTGCTTTTTGGTGCTTATGGCTGGTGGCGATTGCGGCGTTTAGACGGACGGCTGATGGTACGTTCACCCTTGATGGTTAAGGGCGGTGATGCCGCATGATGATACTAACCCGTTATATTTTTAGAGCCATGAGCTTTGGTTTGGTGATGGCGGTGAGCTTGTTGTTGGCGATTGATGTTTTGTTTGGTTTAATCAAAGAGTTGAATGACATTTCTCCTTATTACACCTTGGGTGATGTGTTCTTTTTTGTCATCCTGACCATTCCCAGTAAAATTTATGAATTGTTTCCCGTCAGTGCAGTGATTGCAGTGGCGGTTTCTCTCGGGGCTTTGGCGGCCGGTTCTGAATTGGTGGTGATGCGTTCTGTCGGAATAAGTCAACTAAGAATAGCCGGTATGATGTTATTGGCATTGCTGGTTTGGTTGGTACCAGTGACATTGATGGGCGAATATGTATCGCCAAAAGCAGAACAAATGGCGCAGCAATTTAGAAATGAAAAAATATCAGCAGGGCAGGCAACTTCGGTGACCCACGCGGTGTGGATTAAAGACGGTGATGTGGTGTTTCGCAGTAATAAAATGACTAAGCAGCCACAATCAGGACAGTATTTATTAACCGGGGTTACGGTTTTTGAACTTGAAAACCAACAACTGGTTCAAGTGTCAGAAGCTGAAAAGGCCTTATATGCCAATCAGCAATGGACCTTAGAGAATCTGAAAGTATCGGTGTTTAATGATCATGGGGTTCAAGTTAAGCAAATCGCGTCACAACAATGGCAATCGCGCATTAAACCGAGGATTTTAAATTTGTCCACCACCCGTGCTAAATATTTAAGTCTCCGTGATTTAAAACAAATCCAGCAGTTTAATACCCAATCAGGCAGTTTACAAAGTGCCTATCAAATGGCATGGTGGTCCAAGCTGGCCTTCCCGTTATTGGTAATAACCACGGCATTGTGCGGCATGTTGGTGTTGTTCGGTCATGTCAGAAATGCCGGTTTTTCACAGCGCTTGGTCATGGGTATGGTGATTGGCATTGTGATATACCTGATGAACAAGACTTTACTCAATGTGGGTGAAGTTTATCACCTGTCGCCGCCATTAATGGTTGTTGTACCACCGGCACTGATTTGCATGGTGGTGTTATTCTATTTAAGTGGAGGTATAAAAAGAACTGGACGTAAATTGTCACCCCTGTGATTTAACTGACAAGAACAGTTCGATGTTGGCTTGCCATGTCCATCCAACTGAGGCCATCGGCATGGAGTTTTTTGTACCATAAGCCAATGCCCAATAAAGCAATTGACAATATACCAACTGCACAACGCGCCAATGATTGCCACCAAGTCATGCTGCGATAATCCTCAATACCTATTTTCCAAGCCCGCATGCCCAGCGTTTGTCCGCCTTTTTTCCAGGAAAAAACAAAATAAAACACCACTTGGGCGATAAGCAAGCATTGGAACCATAAGGTGCCTGGGGGCACTTCATCGCCACCACGAAGTAAAACCACCACCACTGAGGTAATCAGCCACAGGCCAATTATTGGGAACAGGTCATAAACAAAAGCAGCGACATGTCGCCAGGTTGTACTGATGAGCATAAAATTACGCCTTAAATTAATTTGAAGAGGCTGTAATTTTAAAGATATTAATGTTAAAAACAGATAAAATTTTTGTAAATTATTTAATTAGTTCTTTAATTTTTCTACAAAGAAAGTTATTCTTGGTCACCACTAAGTCGAGTGTGGATTGGTTTGTTCGATTTTTGATGATTATACCTAAGGTGGATTATTCAATAATTAAAGCCAATTGTTCACACATTATTTCTTAAATCTTTGAATTGGAAGGGAAGGTATGTTGATATCT
>QQUO01000222.1 GCA_008501575.1 Pseudomonadota bacterium | reverse complement strand
TAATCAAGTCCTTAATCGACCCGTAAGGTTTCCGTGGTTTTATGGAACACAATCTCCGGATTACGCTCTTGGGCCAATTGTAAATTGACCATCGAAGGGGCTAAATAGACCAGGTGGTCATGGCCGTCGATGGCTAAATTTCCTTGATTACGGTTTTTGAATTGCTTCATGGCCTTATCATCATCACTACTTACCCAATAGGCAATGCGGGTGTCAACGGGTTCAAACAAGGCTTTAACGTTGTATTCATGTTGTAAACGATGGGCCACCACATCAAACTGCAGAATTCCAATGGCGCCCAGGATTAAATCATTGGAAATCAGCGGCCTAAAAAATTGGGTGGCACCTTCTTCTGATAATTGTTCCAGCCCTTTTTGTAAGGCCTTGAGTTTTAACGGGTCTTTGAGGCGGGCTCGGCGAAACAATTCCGGAGCAAAACTGGGAATACCGGTGAACATTAACTGCTCACCTTCAGTAAAGGAGTCGCCGATACTGATGGTGCCATGGTTATGAATGCCAATAATATCACCGGGATAGGCTTTATCCACATGATCGCGTGCTTCTGCGATGAAGGTCACGGCGTTGGCGATTTTCAACTCTTTGCCGGTGTGGGTATTGGTGAGTTTCATGCCTTGTTCAAAAACCCCTGAACAAATACGCATAAAGGCAATCCGGTCGCGGTGCTTGGGGTCCATATTGGCCTGAATTTTAAACACAAAACCGGTGCATTCAGGTTCGCTGGGATCAACCATGCGGGTTAAGGTTTCCCGTGGTTGTGGCATCGGCGCATGTTCCACGAAGGCATCCAGTAATGGCTCAACCCCAAAATTATTAATGGCCGAGCCAAAAAACACCGGCGTCAGTTCGCCGGCTAAATAAGCCTGTTCATCAAACTGATGGGAAGCACCTTGTACCAATTCAATTTCATCCCGAAATTCAGCGGCTATAGATTCACCCAAAGCCTCATCCAAAGCATGAGAATGTAAACCTTTTACAATTTTGGCTTTTTGGGTTTCGTAATTTTTGCCCGATTCATACAATAAAATCTCATCGCGCAAAATATGATAAACACCTTTTAAACGTTTGCCCATACCGATTGGCCAGGTCACCGGGGCGCATTGAATGTTCAACACATCTTCCACTTCATCAATCAATTCAATGGGCTCTTTGCCTTCCCGGTCTAACTTATTGATAAAGGTGAAAATAGGGGTGGTGCGCAGCCGACAGACTTCCATTAATTTAATGGTCCGTTCCTCCACGCCTTTGGCACAGTCAATCACCATTAAGGCTGAATCCACAGCGGTTAAGGTGCGGTAGGTGTCCTCAGAGAAGTCCGCATGACCCGGCGTATCCAAGAGATTAACAATGCGCGCTTTGTAAGGAAACTGCATCACAGAAGACGTCACCGAAATCCCCCGTTCCTGTTCCATCGCCATCCAATCAGAAGTTGCATGCTTATCGGTTTTGCGCGATTTCACCGCACCGGCGACCTGAATGGCACCCCCAAACAACAGAATTTTTTCTGTGATGGTGGTTTTACCCGCATCCGGATGCGAAATGATGGCAAAGGTCCTGCGATTTTTAAATACGTTTTTTGGGTCTTTTATTGTTTCAGGCATTCTATTTAGTTAAAGACATGGTGTCCATTGAATTCAAGTGGCGCATTTTATCAGAAAGTGATGATGGGTAGTATCGGTGATTTTCTTACTAAAGTTGTGTTGTTTTGTCTCGCTCATGCATTTAAAGGGTATTACCAATAAATAAAAGGAGTCAATGATGAACTATTTTAAAATAACCATAATGGTTTTAATACTGCAATTCAGCTTTTCTCTTAAGGCAGCGGAATTTTGTGTCACCACTGCATTTGAGTTGCACAATGCTTTGGCAACGGCTGAAAGCAACGGGACGCATGACACCATAAAAGTTGCTGAAGGCAGCTATAAGCTTTTCGGAAATCCTTTCAGTTACCAGGAAACCAATGGAAAAAACCTAACCATTAGTGGTGGTTGGACAGATTTTCAAGGTAACCCCTGCGGTCAACAGTTGAGTAACAACCCATATGGCACCGTATTGGATGGCAATCTTTCATCTATTATTTTAGAAATTGAACTTTCTGGTAATGGTGATTTAGACGTATCTGGATTTAATTTTATTAATGGCTATACGGCAACAGGCCGAGGCGGTGCCATCAATGTCAGTCATGTTAATGCCCTGGAAACGGGTAAAGTCACCATTAATCGCAATGTATTTATTAATAACGAAGCAGAATTTGGCAGTGCCTTGTACCTCAGACATGCCAATGAATTTCAAATTCGCAATAATTTGTTTTTTGCCAACAACGCCCATGTCAGGTATGTGGTTTCTACATTACAAATAAATGCCTTTGGTTCACTCTTTACCAACAACACAGTGCTCAATAATACAGTCACAGCTGATGACATTGCTGGTGTTGGACTTTCCGGTTCGCATGGTGCTGCGGTACTACTGGCTAATAATATCATCAGAGACAATGAGGGTCTGGATTTAAGGGTTCAAAGCGCCTCAGCTTTATATTTGAAAAATAATAACATTGATAAAATGAATACCCCCCCGCCAATTGAAGATCTTAACAACATCGATTTACCCGCCAGATTTGAAAATAGTTTATTGAGCTTTACCCCTGCGGCGATTTCACCCTTAGTGAATGCCGGCACTAAACCCTGCAGTATTTGCCCAATCCCTATACCATTCGATGATAGCTGGGCTATCGGGACGATCGACTTGGCAGGTAACATCCGTAACCAAAAAGGGAAGGTGGATATAGGTGCCTTTGAATCCAGCCATGACCCTGATCTCATCTTCTGGGGTACTTTTGACTGAACCTAGAAAAGCATTATATTTTTTTGATTACATAATTTTCAGCATCCTTTTGATGGGATGCTGGAATTTATTAAATTATTTTTTAAAGTATTATTATCAATCGTTGTGTTGTTTTGCTTTTCTGATGCATTTAAAAGGTCATACCATCAAAAAACAGGAGTTTACAATGAAAGTTATAAAAATAGCCCCATTGCTGTTCTTGCTTTACATGAGTAATTCACTTAAAGCCGCGGAATTTTGTGTCACCACAACATCAGAATTGCACCATGCTTTGTCGGTGGCTGAAAGTAACGCGGCACATGACGTTATTAAAATTGCTGAAGGCAACTATGTGGCCAGTGGGGGTGCTTTTGAGTTCAGTGATGACCATGGTTGGGATTTGGAAATAAACGGTGGTTGGTCAGAATTTTATGGTAATCCCTGTGGCCAACTGTTAGGTAATAACTTATATGGAACTATACTGGATGGAGACAACTTGAATGGCATTCTGGATATTCAGTTATTCGGCCATAACAGTTTACGTATAGCCGGCATAAAATTCATAGACGGTTATAAATCCAATACAAACGGTGGTGCCTTAAATATCGGAGTATACAATGAATTTTCAACGGGCACTATAATCATTGAAAATAATGCCTTTATTAATAATCATGCTTACTCAGCGAGTGCCTTATATATTTACCATCCTGATGAAATAATTATCAGAAATAATCTTTTTGTTGGTAATAATGCGCAAAGGTCTGGGACAGTGAGAATCATTCAAAATAATGATTTTGGCATATATTTCACCAATAACACCCATATTTATAATTCGGCCAGTGATACAGATGATGCCAGCGTAGACCTACAAGTCAATGGCACATCACAAGCTTTGGTGGCAAATAATGTGTTGTGGGGTAATGGAAATATGGATTTACAACTTAACGGAGCCGGCAGTGCATATGTGAAAAATAATGATTTAGGGCTGCTAGGTGGTTATCTTGTGCCGCTTGAAAGCAGTGGTAACTTCTCCTTGCCTCCTCGTTTTGGATCAGGATCAGGATTCTTGGATTTACCCCCTTTGGCCATTTCTCCATTGGTGAATGATGGAATTAATCCCTGCAGTATTTGTCCTTTTCCTAAACCATTCGATGAATCCTGGTCTCTCGGCGCGACGGACTTATCAGGGAATGAGCGAATACAAAACGGCAAGGTAGATATCGGTGCCTTTGAATCCAGCCATGACCCGGACTTGATTTTCTGGGGCATTTTTGAATGAACTAAGCAAAGCATTGTATTTTATTGATGACTTGATTTCAGCATCCTATTGATGGAGTGCTGGGGTTGATCATTTTATTTTATAAGCTGCTTTATTATCAATTGTTGTGTTGTTTTGCTTGTCTGATGCATTTTAAAGGTCATACCAACAAAAAATAGGAACTAACAATGAAGATTATAAAAATTACCCTATTGCTGGTTTTGCTGCACATAAGCTGTTCACTCAAAGCCGGGGAGTTTTGTGTTAACGATACTTTTGAGCTACGCAGCGCGTTAACTATAGCAGATAATAATAATGCTCACGACGTCATTAAAATTGCTGAAGGAAACTATATAACCAATGGCGTGGCCTTTAGTTACAATGATTTAAATGGTAAGGACTTGGAAATAAGCGGTGGTTGGTCGCCAGTTTTAAATAATCCATGTGGCCAACAATTAGGTGGCAACCCTTATGGAACTATTTTGGATGGAGATAACAGCAGTAATATATTGAATATAGAAACTAAAAGTGTAGCTAATGTAGTGGTTTCAGGCATTGCTTTTATCAATGGTTTAGATGCAACTGGTTTTGGCGCTGGATTAAAAATTATGAATAACAGCGCAACGGCTTCAGAACAATTTTTTATAGAGAATAATGTTTTTATTAACAACGAATCTGTTTGGGCCAGCGCACTGTACCTGAATGGGGCCGATGAAGTCATTGTTAGAAACAACTTATTTTTTAGCAATATTGTCACAGATGGAAATGTAACTACCATATTCATGAATAATGGTTATGGCCTATATTTTACCAATAATACCATGATACTTAATAACGCTGAAAATGAATCAGGTAGCGGTATGCATTTATCGGTCAACGGTACATCACAAGCGTT
>QQUO01000127.1 GCA_008501575.1 Pseudomonadota bacterium | reverse complement strand
GGCAAGGCAAAATGCTGTTTATCAGGCACTGTTAAACGGTTGGATTTGTCGATATCCATTAAACGCAACTGGACCGGAATACGTCCATTATAAAATAAATAAGAAGCCTGCTCTTTATAGCCCAATAACCAGGCTAATGATTCATCGGGTGTTAAGATGGCTGCTTGGGCTTGACGAACATTGTTCGCCAACCAGTGAGCCAATTGCCGCCAGCTTGATAAATAATTCTTTTGTAAACGCACACCATAGGGTGGATTTGCCACGATTAAATTATTGCGTGGCGGTATTTTAAACTTATCCAAAGTTTGATAATGAAAACTAATGCGATCGCCAGCACTCAATTGTTGACTGTTTTCTTGTGCCATTTCAATTGATTTTTTGTGATGGTCAACGCCAATAATTTGTCCCCGATAAGTTTGCAAAGCTTGTTGATGGCGTTGCTCAGATTCATCCAATAATTGATGCCAGTGATTGACATTAAAGTGTTGCCAACTGAATAAAGCATGGCTTTTATAGTTTTTATTGGGTGCCAAATCGGTGGCCATACCCCATCCTTCCAGCAACAAAGTTCCCGAACCACACATCGGGTCAATTAAATGATAATGTTGACGCGCTTTTTCCGGCCAACCGGCTCGAATTAAAATGGCAGCCGCTAAATTTTCCTTTAAAGGCGCCAAGGTGTTTTCACTGCGGTAGCCGCGCTGGTGAAGACTGTGGCCCGTAATGTCCTGGTAAAGGCTTAATTGGTTGTGTCGCAAATGACCATATATGCTTAAATGGCCATCATTTTTGACCACTTTGGGACGTTGTTCATAAAAAGTAAACAGTTGATCAACCACCGCATCTTTCATCACCTGGGACGAAAAATGACTGTTGTTTAATGAGGGGTTGGTGCCTGAAAATCGAAGCGACAAGGTATCAGGAATCTGCCGACAGAGTGATCGCCATTGAATGCCACTCACGGCATCATACAAATCTTTTTTATGACGACACTGGAAACCACCTAATTTCACCATAATGCGGTTGGCTAAACGGCTCCACATAATTAATCGCGGCAAATCAGCCGCGTTCATCTGAAAATGAACACCTGCTAATGCTTCCTTGACCTCAAGACCCCCTAAAATAAGGATCTCCTCTTTAAGTAACAGCTCCAATTGCTTGGGACAGGTGGCAAAGGCTTCTATGGTCATCATGAACCCTTATTGTCAATGGTAATATTAATTGCTGCCACCATATCCGCGGCTTTTTTGCGGGCGGCATTTAACGAACGTGCGGTGGCCAAACAAACCCCCAAACGGCGGCGTCCATTAATCTCTGGTTTACCAAAAACACGCACTTGAGTGCCTGTTTGACTCAAGGCTTTATCAATACCGGTAAACGAAATAAGATTACCATGTCCGGTGGCCAATAATGGCTTTGATGCACTTGCTTGGAAATTTTTAATGGCTGGAATTGGCAGACCTAAAATGGCCCGTAAATGTAACGCAAATTGACTGAGATCCTGAGATATCATGGTCACCATGCCGGTATCATGTGGCCGTGGGGACACTTCGGAAAAAATCACATCTTCTCCTCGGATAAAAAACTCCACCCCAAACACCCCCCAGCCACCCAAAGCTGTGGTGATTTTATCCGACATTTCTCGCACTTTTGCCATGGTGGTGTCCGTTAAAGCCTGTGGTTGCCATGACTCAATATAATCACCGGCCTCTTGTAAATGACCGATGGGTTCGCAATAAGTTACGCCACCGGCATGTTGAACAGTTAGCTGGGTGATTTCAAAATCATATTTAATAAAGGACTCCACAATCACTTCACCGGCACCGGCACGCCCGGCTTCCTGGCTTAAGCGCCAGGCCTCTGCCAAATCTGCCTTCTCTCGAATAATGGATTGGCCTTTTCCGGAAGAACTAATAACGGGTTTAACCACACAAGGAATACCAATGTCTGCAACAGCTTTACAAAAATTATCATAATTGTCCACAAATTGATACTCACTGGTTTCCAAACCAAGTTCCTCAGCTGCTAAGCAACGAATGCCTTTGCGGTTTAAGGTCAAATCAGCGGCTCTGGCAGAAGGCACCACCTTAAAACCGGCCTCTTCAGCTTTGATCAGCGCGGCAGTGGCAATGGCCTCAATTTCCGGCACAATTAAATCAGGCTGTTCATCTTTAATCAGTTGAGCCAATTGCACCGCATCCAGCATATTAATGACCCGTGATTCGTTCGCCACTTGCATCGCCGGGGCATTGTCATAACGATCCACTGCCACCACACGAATGGCCATTCGTTGCGCTTCAATGGTTAACTCTTTACCTAATTCACCTGCCCCCAATAACAACAGTTTAATGGGTTGGTTGCGAGATTCAGAAAAAAAAGAACTCATGGGTATTTACACAGACAATAAAAGCCCGCCATTATAGCATTGAATGGTTAACTTGAATTGCCGCTGTTTTTGCTGGAAAACATTAGCCATTATGCGTATCATGACGCTTTTTAAACCTAAGCCGTACCATGAAAAATTATTTATTATTATTCGTTCTGTTTTTGAGTGTTGCCGCTTCAGCTGACAACACCTTGATAAAAATGCAAACCACTGAAGGGGATATTTACATCAAACTTTATGATGATAAAGCACCCAAAACGGTGGCCAACTTTTTACAATATGTGCAAGATGATTTTTATGATGGCACCATTTTTCACCGGGTCATCAGCACATTTATGATACAAGGCGGTGGCTTTAGCGAAGATTTGCAACTAAAACCAACCCGCGCACCCATTGAAAATGAGGCCTCTAATGGTTTGAAAAATGACCGTGGTACCATTGCCATGGCGCGACTATCCGATCCCCATTCAGCCACAGCCCAGTTTTTTATTAATGTTCAGGACAATGCGGCACTTAACTTCACTGGCGAACAAAACACCAATACTTGGGGTTATGCCGTCTTTGGTGAGGTTGTGAAGGGCATGGATGTGGTGGATGAAATTCGTTTTAAACCCACCGGAGCCAAACCCCCTTTCCGACAAAACCTACCTTTAGAGAATGTGGTTATAAATGATGTCACGGTGATTTCAGAAATTCCCGCTGATGACACGGAATAAAATCCTTTTTATCGCTGACTTACACCTGTGTAAACAGCACCCCGAAATCACCGACCGGTTCATTCGCTTTTGCCGTGATCAGGCAAGCCAGGCTGATAAACTGTATATTTTGGGTGATTTATTCGAATACTGGTTGGGCGATGATGTTATCGACGAAGTCGCCCAAGTGGTTAAAAACGAACTGCAGCGATTAGGCGATTTAGGCTGTCAATGTTATTTCATGGCCGGTAACCGCGATTTTTTATTGGGCCATTCATTCGCCGACTCATGTGGCTTAAAATTGTTACAAGAACCCTTGGTGATTCAACTTTATAATCGGCGCGCTTTATTGGTTCATGGCGATGCTGAATGTACCGATGATGTGGTCTATCAAAAAGCCAGACAGCAACTCAGAAACCCACAATGGCAACAAGATTTTCTGTCGAAACCGATCGCCGAGCGCATCACTTTCGCCCAGCAAGCCAGACAAAAAAGCCAGGACCACACCGGCCAGGTTGCTATGACCATTATGGATGTTAATCAGCAAGCCATCGAGCAACTTTTCAAACAGCATGAGGTTGACTTATTGATTCATGGTCACACCCACAGACCCGCTGTTCATCAACACGGGACAAATACCCGCATTGTCATGGGTGATTGGCATCACCAAACCCATTTTCTTGAAACAACACCGAAATTGTTACGCTTAATCAACTATTGATTTAGACCGGTCAGGCAAGGCGTGGATTTGCCGGTGTTTCATGCTAAAATGCGCCTCTGATATTTTGTATAGAGACTAAAGCATGACATTGATTGACCATTTACAGACATTAAAGACTGCCAACGGCCACAAACTTACCCATGGTTTAAGTGACGAGATTATTCAATCCTTTATAAATAAAGACAGCAATCTCAGCGAAGCCATTGAAAATGCCTTGCAGCAATATGACTTTGTAAAACAAAGTTACCCTGAAATAATCAATATGGATGAAGCCGATCAAGTGGCTTTTGTGCAACATTCTTTTGTCAATTTTTATGCCGGTGATGCCATTAACCCTTATGTGGCACTGGCCGCCAAAGGTCCTTGGGTGATTACCCTCAAAGGCGCAGTTCTTCACGATAATGGCGGCTATGGTATGTTGGGTGCCGGCCATGCACCGGATTATGTTCTAAAAACCATGGCCAAACCCCATGTGATGGCCAATATTATGACCGGTAACATTTACCAAAGACGCTTTACCGACCTGTTGCAAAAAGAAATCGGCCTGACTCGGGACAGCTGCCCATTTAAACAATTTATTTGCATGAACTCCGGCTCGGAAGCCGTCACAGTTGCCGCCCGTATTTCAGACGTTAATGCCAAAAACCTAACCGGTCAAAAAGGCGAACATTATGGAAAAACCATAAAAATCATGGCTTTAGAAGGTGCATTTCACGGTCGAACTGATAGACCAGCCCAATATTCCGACTCTTCTTTAAAATCTTATAAGAAAAGTTTGGCTTCCTTTCAAGGCCGTAATAATTTGATCACTGTTCCTATTAATGACATCGAAGCTTTAGAACAAGCCTTTGATCATGCCGCCCAAAATAACGAATTCATTGAATCCTTATTTATGGAACCGGTAATGGGTGAAGGCAATCCCGGAGTGGCTTTAACAACTGAGTTTTATGCCAAAGCGCGACAACTGACCCAAGAACATGGTTCTCTTTTATTGATTGATTCAATTCAGGCCGGTTTACGTGCTCAGGGCTGTTTATCTATCTGTGACTACCCGGGATTTGAAGATTTACCCGCCCCTGATATGGAAACCTATTCAAAAGCAGTGAATGCCGGACATTATCCCTTGTCTGTGTTGGCGCTGAACGAAAAAGCCGCTGATTTGTATGTGGTTGGCATCTATGGCAACACCATGACCGCT
>QQUO01000355.1 GCA_008501575.1 Pseudomonadota bacterium | reverse complement strand
TTCTATATATGGCCAGAGAATTGACAATCATCTGTTCATAGTCAGGATGAAAGATAAGTTCAATTTTCCCAATATCCTGGAGTGCATTTTCGTTATTAACACGTTGAACCGTTCTGATGTATCTGGCCTCGATATCTTGGTGATGAATAACTTGGCGATCGAGTAATAAAGTGGTGCTGCTGTAATCGTTATTGGCGTATGTTAAATCATTTTGTGATATTTCAAATGGAACCACCCAATCATCTGGAGGCTGAATTTGAAATTCTTGGGCGGTCAATATGGGTGAAATTAAAAGCAAATAAATTAAAGCAATCTTCATGGATAAACACGATAAAAACAGATTTTAAGTATAACGGATAAGGCCCAGTAAATTAATCTTTATGCATATTTTAGTGATTATTTTTTATCGTCTATATTACTAATGAGCCATGAAACCATAGTACTGACAAAAAATTTACCTATAATTTAGTTTAAAACATTGTTTTTTTCAGTCCAATTCAAAACCCTGAATAAAATTAAATTAGATGACGCCGGAGGTGTTTTTTTTGATGGGGATGTTATTTTTTTGAAGATAGGAAATTCCGAAGAAATTCGTCATCAATAGATAGATTGCGTACTTATTCCCGGGCATTCATAAAATATATCTTTTGGTGCTTGCTGTGAATACATTATACTAAAACCATGTTAGATTTTCTCAACAAGACTGCTTTTACCTTAAGTGATAACCATATTATTAGCTGGTTGCAAATTGTTTATGCCTTAGGGTTTTTGGTGGCGGCTTGGTTTTTAAGTCGTTTAATGGCTTTTTTGGTGGTTAAGAAACTATTGAGTTCGGCGCGCATTAGTCAGGACAGTCGGGCGATTATTCAGCGGATTTTGTTTTTTTCCATGATTGTTGTGGTGTTACTGACGCTGTTGGCATATTTAGGGATACCGTTGGCGACTTTTGCCTTTATTTCCGGTGCGGTGGCGATTGGTTTTGGTTTTGGTGCCAAGACCATCATTGAGAACTTTTTAAGTGGCTGGATTTTGATGTCTGAGCGGCCGATTCGGATTGGTGATATTGTTGAAATGGATGGTTTAATGGGGCGCATCATCAGTATTGGTAATCGCTCAACCTTAATAAAGCGTAATGATGGTGCGGATATTGTGGTACCTAATAGTCAGGTGTTGGAGTCACGCTTAGTCAATTGGACATTACATGATCCCTTTATTCGGATTTCGGTGCGGGTGGGTGTGGCTTATGGTTCGGATGTTGGTTTAGTGAAAAACCAATTAGAACAGGTGCTGCAAAGCTATGAACATGCACAAGCTGAACCGGCACCGGTGATTGTCTTTGAGGACTTTGCTGACAGTGCTTTAATTATTGATGCGTTTTTTTGGGTGTCGGTGCAAGCCGGGCGTGAGTTACGGTTAATCCGCAGTGATGTCCGGTTTTTGATTGATCAGGCATTTCGCGAGCAGGGTATTGTCATTGCCTTCCCACAACGGGATGTGCATGTTAATTTTACCGATCCCGGTCAATTAACAGGCTTACAGGGAAAGCACAATGATTGAATCGAAAATAACCCAGTTCGCTTTGGATGGTCTTGGTGGTGGTGTTGAAGTTAAAGCTCAGGACAGCGTGGCTGCGCCGTGGCAATGGTATCATGTGAAGTACACCGATAAAAAGGCCAGCAATTGGATTAAGCAGCGTGATGAATTATCCGAACAAGCCAAGGTGATATTATTGAATCATGAAACCAGGCCGCGGACGACCGTTAACGACCGGGAGGTGTTAATTTGTTTGCGTGGTATTAACCACAATGAAGATGAACAGCCTGAAGACATGGTGTCGATTCGGTTGTGGTTGGGTGATGGGCTGATTGTCAGCAGCAGTGATGCCGGTAGCCAGTCAATTAATCACATCAAATCTCAGTTATTGCAAAATCTTGGGCCTAAAAACGGCGAGGAATTGTTGTTAATGTTGTTAGATCGTTTGGCCTATTCGACCGATGACTTTGTCGATAAAATTGATGAAAAAATAGACCAGGCAGAAGATCAGCTGGATGACAGTTCTCTGTCTGAGTTTAATCCCCAAATGAATGACCTGCGTCGCCAAATTGCCCATATTCGGCGGTATCTGTTGCCGCAACGAGAGGCCATCGATCAGCTTTATCGCATTAAATCATCGCGCTTGAGCGATGCCTTTTATGAGCGTATTTATTTACATGTGGATAAGTTTATTCAACTGGTGGAGAACCTTGATCTCATGCGAGAACGGGCGTTGATGCTGCAGGAACATTTTATGGCGAACATCAGCCATGAACAAAACAGCCGTTTGTATTTGCTGGCGATTGTGTCAGCGATTTTTTTGCCTTTAACCTTTTTATCGGGCTTATTTGGTATGAACTTGGACGGAATGCCCGGGTTGCAAAACCCATGGGCATTTTCTTATGTGGTAATTTTTAGTGTGATACTGACAGTGGGTTTATTAATCTGGTTTAAAAAAAGCAGGTGGTTTTAAGGTGGTGAAAATGGTTAGAATAAAATGTATTTTTGGGCTGATAATTGTTTTAATGGCTGGTGTTGCAATGGCGCAAGATTGTGAAATAAAGGGAATCAAACTGATGGGGAAGGTTCAGTTTGTTGATTCTTTTCCGGACTTGAAGATTCAATATGTGGATTCATTTCCGGACATTAAGGTTCAGATGGTGACTTCATTTCCTGACAAGTGTGGATTGTGGCAAAAAGTCGATTCATTTCCTGACTTTAAAGTGCAGGTGGTGGATTCCTTTCCGGATTTAAAAGTTCAGTTGGTGAATTCATTTCCGGGTATGCCCTAATCCCATATGGATAAAAACATCCGGCGGGAATTTACGCCCAAACTATTCTCGTTAATTAGAGCCGGTATTTCCAAACAAACACTCGGCAAAGACATCATGTCCGGGGTCATTGTAGGCATTGTGGCTTTGCCTCTGGCGATTGCTTTTGCCATTGCTTCAGGGGTGTCGCCGGAAAAGGGGTTGATAACTGCGATTGTGGCCGGGATTATTATTTCCGTGTTTGGCGGTTCTCGGGTACAAATCGGTGGGCCCACCGGGGCATTTATTGTTATCGTTTACGGCATTGTGCAATCCCATGGTGTTGATGGTTTAATTCTGGCCACTTTTATGGCCGGCTTTATCATGATGGGTTTTGGTTTAGCGCGCTTTGGCAATTTCTTAAAATTTATTCCTTATTCCTTAATTGTCGGCTTTACCAGCGGTATTGCCGTGATTATTTTTTCATCGCAGGTCAATGACTTTCTCGGTTTGCAACTCAGCGATGTACCGGCAGATTTTTTATCGAAATGGCTTTTATACGCCCAACACCTCAATCAAATTAATCCGTATGCCATAATGATTGCGGTTGGTACAGTTATCATGACTTTGTATTTTCAAAAACTGATTAAGCTGATTCCCGGATCCATTGTGGCCATTTTAATATCCACCGTGTGTGTGCAATTATTTAATATCCCGGTAACCACCATTGAAAGCCAATTTGGTGAGATTCCCAATGCCTTAAGCATGCCGAGTTTACCGTCGTTTGATTTTGCCACCATGAAATCCTTGATTCAACCTGCCTTTGCCATTGCCTTACTGGGTTCAATCGAATCCTTATTATCGGCGGTGGTGGCCGATTCCATGATTGGTGGTAAGCACCGGTCCAATATTGAACTGGTGGCCCAAGGGGCGGCCAACAGTGCCTCAGCCCTGTTCGGTGGTATTCCGGCCACCGGTGCCATTGCCCGTACCGCCACCAATGTCAATAACGGTGGTCGTACCCCGATTGCCGGGATTGTTCATGGTGTGGTGCTGTTGTTGATAATGCTGTTATTTGCACCATTGGCCAAATTAATTCCTTTGTCTTGTTTGGCCGGTATATTGGTGGTGGTTGCTTATCACATGAGTGAATGGCGGCAGTTTAAGTCAATATTAAAAGGTGACAGAATGGATATTATTATCTTACTCACCACCTTTTTCTTAACAGTGATATTTGATTTGGTGATTGCCATTCAAGTCGGTATTGTGCTGTCGAGCTTTATGTTTATGCACCGCATGAGCCAATCGGTTCAGGTTAATAACATCAACATTGAACAAGAACGGGTGGAACGCTTATTTGATGAAGAAACCCTGGATGTACCTGATGGGGTGATGTTGTATGAAATTAACGGGCCACTGTTTTTTGGCGCTGCACGGCAATTTCAACAAACCGTGAGCAATATTCCATCCTCAACATCTAAAATCATTATTATGCGTATGCGCTATGTGCCGCTTATAGATGCCACCGGCTATGAGACCTTAAAAGAAATTATCAGTAATTTTCAGACCCAGGGCATCCGGGTTATTCTTTCAGGTGTTCGTGATGATTTGGTGAATGATTTTGAACGTCATAAAGTTTTCACCGTATTAGACCGGCAATTCGTGGTGAAAGACATTAAGCAGGCTTTACGTTTAGCCCGCGAAATTCATATAAACGGTTCAAAATAGACATTTTGCCCTAACATTCCAATCCTACGCGAGGCATTCGGGCTGGTTTATTGCTCAAAATCATCTTTAAAGATTAAATCATTGCTGTCACAACTTTGATAACCGTTAATCAGCAAATCATCAATTTGCCAATCACCGGCACCCACACCACTGTCGGTGCCCATGCGCCAGCGAAAACGTACGGTTTGATTGGCAAAGCCGGATAAGTCGACGATGACTTGCTGGAATGTGCCGAGCTTATCAACAAAAGCCGATCGAGCGCCCAAGGGCTGACCATAACCACCATTTAGAGTGCCGTTGTAGCCATTTTGGGTGATTTGGGCACCTAAATCACTCCAGTTTAGACCATTGTCGGTGGATATTTCTAACACACCACCATCGTAATAATCATTACCGGCTTCAAAATCATGCTTATGCCAAAAACTCAAGGTGGCGTTGTTGGCCAAAGCCACTTCCGGTGAAATAATGAATGTGTCGGCTAAACTGTTGACAT
>QQUO01000300.1 GCA_008501575.1 Pseudomonadota bacterium | reverse complement strand
ACTTGGCAACAAAAACAACGCATGAAAAAAAGCCATTGCCCAAAAGCTGCAGCAACAAGACCCCATCGATCCACAACATGCTGCCCGGGATTTATGCCAACAATTAGAACAGGTGGTGCTCAAAAACCAAAGACTCGATTTAAAACAGGTCGAACAACAATGGCAGCAATTACCACTCGATGAATTACCGGAATACTTGATTACCCGCTTTCAAGGGGCACTCAATACCGCCAAAATGACTTTAGACAGCGATTATCGCGAGGCTTTTTTACAGCAACAAAAGCAACAACGACAACAACATGTATTAAATCAGCTTAGCAATCAATTACAAAGTGCAGACAGCATGTCCCTGGCTCAGCTTCAACAGGCCGCAGAGCAATACCAAGAAGCTCAGGTGAATTTATTAGAAGATGCCCAACAGGATCAATGGCAGCAATTACTGACCACCCTCAATAACCACCTCAATGATGCGCAACAAGCAGCCCAGGCACCGACTGAATGTCATGATATTTTAACGACACTGGAAAAGCTGCTACAACAAAGCTCGGTGGCACCAGATAAACTCAAACAATTAAAGAAAAAATGGCAGCAAGTCACAAGCCAAGCCGCAGATACCGCCGATTTTATGGCCTTGCAAAGTAAGTTTAATGATGGAATGTTACGATTAGCCGATAAAATTACAGCCACCGCTGACCGTCGTAACCAGGCGGCTGAACAAGCCATTGCCATGATTGAACCCATTGCCGCCAAAATATCAGACGGCCAACTAATTGAAGCGAAAACCCAAATCAATCAACTTAATCAGCTGCAAAAACAAGCCGGCTTCAACCACCCGACCCTTAAAAAACACAAATTTGCCATTGACCAATTGTGGCAACAACTCAAAGAACTGAGGCAATGGCAACAATGGAGCCACGATAAAGTGCGTCAGCAATTAATCGATGATCTGCAACAACTTATTGGCTCTGGCATGCACCCCGATGCGGTGTTACAAAAACTGCAACTGGCCAATCAACAATGGGCAGAGCTGGAAGACATGGAAAAATTACCGGGTGACCGTTATTCCCCGCGTAATCAAAAACAATGGCAAGCTTTTCGAGCTGTCTCACAAGCCATATTTGAACCGGCACAACCTTTTTTTGAAAAGCGCAGCGAACAACAAGACCAGCACTTGGATCGAATAAACCAACACATTAAACACATGCAAGACGCAGATTTACAAGAAGATTCACCGCCTGAACTAAGCAAACTTGTCAAAACTGCGGTCAATCACCTGAAAAACTTAGACAAATTATCTCCCAAAGACCGTGGTGGCTGTGCCAAAGCACTGCGCCATGAGATGAATCGCATTAATAATCATTTATCAAGAGGCTATAAACAAGCCGAAAAAAATAAACAAGAGTTAATTGAGCAAGCACAAGCATTAAAGGCTGTTGATGATTTACAGCAAGCCATCGAAGCGGCCAAAGAGTTACAGAAGCAATGGCCCAAAGCCGGTTATGTCAACCCCAAAACAGAGCGTACATTGTGGCAAAAATTCCGCCGGGCCAATGACCGGGTCTTTAACCGGCGACAGGAACAACAACAAGCACAACAGGCCAAAATCAATGCCCATAAAAAACAATGTCAACAACTCATAAAATCCACTCGGACACAATTAAAAAGCTGTCAAGATGTCGACACTTTAAATCAGTTACGCAGCCAGTTTAACAGTGATTGGCAACAACTTTCGCAACAAGGCACAACAAGCCCGCTCGAACAACAAAAATTGTTAGAGGATTTTGACCAAAAACGACAACAATTGAATGCACAGCTGATTATGAACGACATCAAGCAATGGCAAGCCTTGGATCAACTCTATGGCCAACATGAAAACGGTGATTTATCGGCAGACAAACTCAAGCAATCCTTGTCTGACTTTCTTGAAAACACCCAACTTGTGTTTAAGCAACGTCCACAACAAAACACCGATATTGAGGCCCTTTTAGAATTGTTGATTGCCGGGGAATACCTCACCGGGTTAGAAACCCCGAAAAAATACATGGACCAGCGAATGGCCTATCAGGTGAATGTGTTGGCTGACCGTATGGCCGGAGAAGAAAACAACAAAAATGTTCATGATCAAGCTCAGCAATGGTTGCGCCGATGGTATCAACAACCCAAAGCTGATGCTAACTTTATGAAAACACAACAAAAACGCATGGCAAAAGTAATCCAAGCTGTGACTGATTTAGCCATCATCAACAATAATTAACCCTTATTTCACAAGCATTCTTAAAGCGATTATCATGACCATAGACACATACGCCAAAAGGAAAAACACGTTATGATGGTGCGGTTTTAAAACCAAGTAATTATCCATGAAAAAGTTTCTTTTCACGGCCGCCTTCTGCTTACCCTTGATGGCTTGCCAAACCAATCAACCAATCCAATCAAAAACCCAGTCAAACCAATCCCCTGTTGCATCCGGGATTACTTTAGACCATATGGACAAAAATATCCGCCCGCAGGATGATTTCTATCGCCATGTAAACGGTCATTGGTTGGATAATTTCGAAATACCGGCGGATAAATCTAATTATGGTTCATTTATCAAACTCAGCGATGAAAGCCGTCAACATGTTAAAGAAATTATCATGGAAGTCTCAAGTCATGATAATCCGGCGGGCAGCACCGAACAAAAAATTGCTGACATCTACGCCAGCTGGATGGACACGGCGCGGTTACAGGAACTGGGAATGAAACCCCTGGCCGATGAAATGGCACGTATTAATAACATCGCATCAAAAAAAGACCTCAGTGCTTATATGGCTTATGCCGATATTTACAGTCATGCGCCTTTGCGTATGTATGTTTATATCGACCAAAAACAGTCAGACACTCACATCGTTTATATGAGCCAGAGCGGTTTGGGTCTGCCTGATCGTGATTATTACTTTAAGGAAGGCGAACAATCACAGTATATTCGTGATGAATATCAAAATTACATGGCTAAACTCTTTGAATTGGCTGAATTTGAAGACAGTATCGATATCGCCGCCAACGTCTATCAAATGGAAGAGTTTTTAGCCCGGGGCCATTGGACCCGCATTCAAAACCGGGATCGCGATAAAACCTATAATAAATTAACTTTTGGCGAATTAAAAGCGTTGTTGCCCAATCTGGACTGGGATGCCTGGCTCAGTGAGAGCATGATAGAACAGCCTGAGCAATTAATTGTTTCACAACCTGACTATTTAACCACGTTTAATCAAGCCCTTACTGAATTTGATGTGGATTTGTGGACAGATTATTTCCGCTGGCAACTGCTGCGCTCAGCGGCACCCTATTTAAGTTCTGAATTTGAACAAGCCAGCTTTGCCTTTTATGGCACAGTATTAACCGGTACACCTGAACAAGAACCCCGTTGGCAGCGTGGCGTCAATTTGGTCAACGGTTTAATTGGTGAATTGGTGGGTAAAATTTATGTTGAAAAGCATTTCCCGCCGGAAGCCAAGCAACGCATGAATGTCATGATTGAAAACTTGCGCGAAGCGTATGGTGACAGCATTCGGGATCTGGATTGGATGAGCGATGCCACCAAAGAAAAAGCCCTGGTTAAACTGGCTAAATTCAATCCCAAGGTCGGTTATCCCGATCAATGGCGAGACTACAGTAACTTGATCATCCAAGGTGATAATCTGGTGGCCAATCTAATTGAATCCAACCGTTTTCTGGCCCATCGCAATCGCAGTAAACTAGGTCAGCCAATTGATCGGCACGAATGGGGCATGAACCCACAACGGGTTAATGCTTATTACAACCCCACCAAAAACGAAATTGTGTTCCCGGCAGCCATCTTACAACCACCATTCTTTAATTTAGAGGCCGACGAAGCCGTTAATTATGGCGGTATCGGTGCCGTGATTGGCCATGAAATGGGCCACGGTTTTGATGACCAGGGTTCTAAATATGACGGTGATGGAAACCTTAAAAACTGGTGGACCGAAGAGGACCGACAACGTTTTGATGAACGCACCGCACAATTGATTAAACAATATGATGCCTTTACGGTTTTGGATGGTGTTCCTGTTAAAGGTGAATTCACCCAGGGTGAAAACATAGGCGATTTAAGCGGTATGGCAATTGCCTATAAAGCCTTTAAAAACAATTACACCGATGACCTTACCATTGATGGCTATACCCCGGATCAACGTTTTTTCTTAGGCTGGGCACAAGTGTGGATGCGTAAGTACCGAGATGAAGAATTACTTAAGCGCATTGAAACTGACCCGCACTCACCCTCTGAGTTTCGTACCAATGGAATTTTAAGGAATTTACCTGAATTCTATGAAGCCTTTGATGTTAAACCCGGTGACGGCATGTATTTACCACCTGAAGATCGGGTTAAAATCTGGTAACCCAAAATTAAATAAAACAAAAAAAGGTGGCCTTATGGCTGCCTTTTTTAATACGCCTGTACCATAGTTTCATCTATTTGCAGACATTAAATTTTCATAAAGCACAACGAGAAATAAAACCATCAAAAGTACGAGTACCCGCAAAATATTTCATAAATATTAAAGATTATCTTGCCGGCAAAGGGGGCTGGTAACCTGTGTCTTTGAGAAAGTAACCTATTGAGACAAAAATATTTAAAAAAAATATAACCACAGAGGCACAAAAGATTAAACAGGATAGCATGGCGCTGAGCCATGGCCAGAACCCACCACTTAACTGCTTTTTATTGTTTTTCGTTATTTTTCAACAGTTCAAAGGTGACCACTATCGGTAAATGATCACTGGCCACTTTTGCGGTTTTTATTTTTGAACGATGGGCATTCAGTAATTTCAATCCACCCCGATAATAAATGCGATCCAAACCACCTCTGGGTGAGAATGCCGGGTAGGTTTTGATGGCTTTTTCATTGCCACGAATGGTGGTTTTATCCGTGGCACATTCAAAATCACGACCAATAATAAACAAGGCCCGTAATAAAGACCGCCAGTCATTGAAATCACCGCCAACGATACAAGGGTAATCGGGATTGATATTGGAAAATTCTCTGGATTTAAACAAAATGCCGGCTTGTTTCTGGCGTTCTTTGGCCGATAGACCCAAGTGGAGATTAAACACATCCAGCATCAAACGGTCATTGCGCGACTCATCCAAGTCAATCAAGGTGTGTTGGCAGCCCCGTTTTTTCTTGTTATTCACGGTTAAATCAATATTACTTTCACCCACAATGGGAAAACGACTCAAGGTGGCATTACCGTAAAAACCTTTTCTTAAACTGACATTATATCCGGTGGCTTTGTAGGGATAACCGCACATATCTGCTAAGGTCGCGGCCAAATCCAATTCATTAGACCGAGGCACTCCATAATCCACTTCCTGTAACATCACAATATCGGCATTGAGGGTGTTGAGAATGTCTGCAATTCTCTGGGGACTGAATCGGCGATCCAGGCCAATGGCTCGGTGAATGTTATAACTAACCAGTTTAAATATCATATTAACGCAATTGACTGTCTTTGGAACCGCGTCGATTATAAGTTGACAGGTCACCGCTGTCTTGATCCGCCAGTTCCTGGCAGTTTACACATAAGCGCACACCCTCAATTGCTTCCTGTCGCGCTTTGGGGATGGCGACATCGCATTCCTCACAATGACTAAGACTTGGACCCGTGGCCCGTTGACTTTGCAGTTGTGCCAGGGCATCTGCCACATCAGCATCAATTTGATCTTGCACCGCACCGTCTTTATACCAACCGCCGGCCATAGTAACACCTCAAAAATATAATATTATACGAAATTTATTCTGAACACAGGAAAATTGGCATGATTATTCACTTTGACGTGAACTTAATCATAACAGCTATACAATCTATGGGTTAAACACTTGAATTTCAAGATACCTGAACTTATCGGATTAACGATGAATTATTAATATTGTGATGAGACCTTGTTTTGTTATTAGCCCAGTTTAGCACCGTTGCTACAGGGTTTATCGGGCACGGCCAGAACCACGGCCCCATCGGCTTGGAAAAAACCGGTGACCAAACACTCCGACATCATGGGTCCGATTTGCTTGGGTGGAAAGTTAATCACGGCAATGACTTGTTTGCCGATTAATTCATCTGTACGGTACAAATCCGTAATCTGGGCGCTGGATTTTTTAATGCCGATGTCGCCACCGAAATCCACTTTTAATTGATAAGCCGGCTGCCGGGCTTCTTTAAAAGCCTCAGCGGACACAATCGTGCCCACTCGGAGCTCAACCTGCTCAAAATCATGCCAACTGATGATTTTCATGATGATGAATAGGCTTTGGCAGCGCGGCTGTTACCTGATCGCCCGAGTACTTGACTGATGTTTTTACCGGCCACAATGAGTTTATCAATATCAATACCGGTGTTTATACCCATGCCATGTAACATATAAACCACGTCTTCGGTACTGACATTGCCACTGGCGCCGGGTGCATAGGGACAGCCACCAATACCGGCAACAGAGGCATCGATAATGCGGGCTCCTTCCTGGATACAGGCTAATATATTGGCCAGAGCCTGACCGTAGGTGTCATGAAAATGGACCGCCAAAGAATTGGTGGGAATCCGTTTTGCCACCTGACTAAACATGCGTTGTGCTTTGAGCGGTGTGCCGACACCGATGGTGTCGCCAAGAGAAATTTCATAACAACCCATGGCAAATAGTTTCTCACTGACATTTGCCACTTGTTCGGTATCAATATCGCCTTCGTAAGGACAGCCCAAAGCGCAAGAAACGTAGCCACGCACTTTAATATCGTGTTGTTTGGCTTGCTCGAAAATCGGACTAAAGCGTTCAAAAGATTCGTCGATGCCACAATTTATGTTTTTTTGATTAAAGGTTTCTGATGCCGCGGTAAATACCGCCACTTCCTTAATTCCTGCATGTATGGCCGCCTCAAATCCTTTCCTGTTTGGGGTTAAAGCGGAGTAGCTGACGGATTCATCATCAGTCAGCTGTTTAACCACCTCTGATGCGTCCGCCAATTGCGGCACCCATTTTGGACTGACAAAGCCGGTCACTTCAATGTGCTTAACACCGGCTGCTCGCAGATCATTAATTAATTGGATTTTATCTTTAACCGCGATTATTTGTTGTTCATTCTGGAGGCCGTCTCGCGGTGAAACCTCTACAATTTTAACACTTTGCGGTAAACTCATCATGGCACCAACTCCACCAAAATATCATCGGCTTTTATTTGTTTGTCAACTGTGGCTGACAAGGATTTAATTTCACCATCGCGCTCGGCTTTAATGGCCAATTCCATTTTCATGGCTTCCATAATCAATAAGGTATCACCTTGAGAAACCTGCTCACCTGCGGCCACCTTAATGGCAATAATTTTACCGGGCATGGGGGCATAAATGGTGTTGGCATCAGAAGCCATCGCCTGAATATCATGATTCGGCAACTGTAATTGATAACGTTGGTTATTATGAATCACCTGCAAATAATGACGATGTTGGTAGCAATAATCTGTTGCGCTTGGCTGATAATGGTGCTGACCATCCACTAAAAAGCCCTCATCGGTCACCATCACGCGATGCTGTTGACTGTGTTCAGGTTTGACCACAGTGATGATAAGCGGCTCTGTTTCTTGCAGACGCCAACCACTGGCTTGTTGCCAGATGGAATTGCTGGCGCCGTTTTTTATTAAATTCTTAGCCACAATGGCCAACACCGCAGGTGGTATGGTTTGTGCTAAATCAATGGCTTTATTATCCAAGCTGTTGGTGTAAATTTGCTGATTGAGAAACGGCTTGCTATTGATAATGGCCGATAAAAAGGCGAGGTTGGTGGTGACACCATAAACCACACTGTGGTTAAGCATGGTCTGCATGCGTTCAATACAATCAGCTCGGTTTTTACCCCAGGCCACTAATTTTGCAATCATCGGATCATAATGAATGGTGACACTGTCTTGTGCCCTGACTCCGGAATCCACCAAACCATGTTCATCGCTTGCCAACTGCATATGTTCAATCAATCCCGTTGACGGTAAATAATCATTGACGGTATCTTCCGCATAAACTCTGACTTGCAGCGCATGACCCCGACATTGAATTTGTGACTGTGTTAAAGGCAATGGTTTGCCTTCAGCCACAGCAATTTGCCAAGCCACCAGGTCAACACCGGTAATCATTTCGGTGACCCGATGCTCCACTTGCAAACGGGTGTTCATTTCCATGAAATAAAATTGGCCATCATCATCCAGTATGAATTCAATGGTGCCGGCACCACGATATTCAATGGCCTGGGTAGCCTGAACAGCGGCATCATGAATAGCTTGCCGATATTGATCATCCAAGAATGTGGCCGGTGCCTCTTCAATAATTTTTTGATAACGTCGTTGGGTTGAACAATCACGTTCAAAAAGATGTACCACCTGACCATGGGCATCGGCAAACACCTGAACTTCGATGTGTTTAGGCTGGGTAATGTATTTCTCCAAAATTACCTGGTCATCACCAAAAGCATTGCGCGCTTCCCGTTGGGCAGAACTGAGTTGGACTGCAAAATCAGCGGCTTGCTCAACGATTTTCATGCCCTTGCCACCGCCTCCTGATACCGCTTTAATCAATACCGGGAAGCCAATTTTAGTGGCTTCCTTTAATAATAATTCAGGATCTTGATCATCACCCTGATAACCCGGGACACAGGGTACTTCAGCGGTCAACATGGTTTTCTTTGCGGCTGATTTGGATCCCATCAAACGCATGGCTTGTGCCGGAGCACCAATAAAAATCAAGCCGGCTTGTTCCACCTGTTGGGCAAAATCAGCTTGTTCCGCTAAAAAACCGTAGCCAGGATGTATGGCATCGGCATGACAGTTCAGCGCAGTTTGAATAATTTTTTCACCATTCAGATAAGAATCTGCTAAGGCCACACCACCCAGATGAAATGCTTCATCAGCCATACTAACCGCTTTACAGTAGCGATCGGCATCAGAATATATGGCCACTGTGCGTATACCTAATTGGCGACAGGTCTCAATAATGCGTACCGCAATTTCACCACGATTAGCAATCAGTATTTTTTTAATCGACATCTAACAGGGGGGTATTTAAAAACAGACATTATAACTGATTGCCACCTGAAAAACCCAAATCGACAAGCTGAAAGCGATAGAGATTAAGCCCTATTTCTGTAACAATTCACGACTGCGTATAGCGCGACCACCCACCAAGTGATTAACCACAGTTCGAAACAAGCGGCTAATACCCCGTATTTCAGCTGTGTTTAATGGCTGCCGATTAATAAATCGTCTAAAGGTTTCGGCATTGCAATTTTGATGTCCATGGCTGACCACCAGACCATGATTGGCTTGAAAAACCAAGTCTGCATTATCCGCAACATCATTGTTTATACTTAAGGCATAACCACTGAGACGACATAAGGTCAGTTCAAAATATCGTAACAGCAAAGTCACCGATTCAGCAGAGTTAAGTTTATGTATTAAATCGCGGTAAACCGGATACACAGCAATGCCCTGCTCTTCATCCATATTCAGCATTAATAACAACTCATTACAATACAACATCGCCACTTGATTAAGATAATCAGCCGGTTTGGTTAAACCGGTTTGTTCTGCTTGGGTTAAGGTCTTTAAAGCGTGTTTGCCCTGAAAACTAATGGTGGTTTTAATAAAAGCTTGTAATTGCCCCTTAAAAACCGATTTCTGGCTGCGACTGCCTTTAGCCACAACATCAATACGGCCATGAGTCTGGGTCAATAACCTGACAATTTCACTGCTGTTTTTATAAGGAATCTTATGCAGTATAAAGGCATCAACTGTGACCATGGATTTTCAAGGTTCTTTGTAACCCAATCCATCGAGAGCTTGCTGGTCATCGGTCCAAGACGACTTGATTTTTACCCATAATTTAAGATTGACGCGTGATTGGATAAAATCTTCAATTTCTGCACGTGCCAGAATACCCACTTGCTTAATGGCATTGCCTCCCCGTCCAATAATAATGCGCTTTTGCTGTTCTCTTTCCACCCAAATTGTGGCATGAATGTGCGTCATATTATCCTTAATTTCATAGGCATCAATGGTTACAGTTAAACTATACGGCAGTTCCTGATGAAAGCGTAAGGTCAACTGTTCGCGAATCAGTTCGGACACAAAAAAACGGGTGGAACGGTCAGAGATTAATGAGGGATCGTACAGAGGTGCTGATTGCGGTAAAATTTTCAATAAACCATCCACTAAATGATCCACTTGTTTATTTTTTAAAGCACTGATATAAAAAACTTCATCATAACTGTTTGCTTTTAAAATCTTTTCAACAAAAGGCAATAAGTCACTTTTTTGCTCAATTAAATCCACTTTATTTACCACCAGAATCTTTTTCGCCGTGCTGCCCATGGTGATGTCAGCCGCACGCTGATCTTCGTCATGCCATTGCCCCGCTTCAACCAGGTGCAACACCACATCAACATCTTGCGCTGAACTGCGGGCTGTTTGATTCAGCTGTTTGTTCAGTGCGGTCTTTTTTTGATTGTGAATACCCGGCGTATCTAAAAAAACAATTTGCCCTTTGGGATTGTGATAAATGGCCAAAATTTGATGGCGGGTTGTTTGCGGCTTATGACTGACAATACTCAGTTTTTGTTGCAGCACTTGATTGATTAAGGTGGATTTGCCGACATTGGGCCGACCAATAACCGCCACATAACCCGCTTTAAAAGGCTTTTTATCAGCCATGATTCAATAATTCCATCATTTTCGCTGCGGCAATCTGTTCCGCTTTCTTGCGGCTTTTTCCGGTGGCTTTGGTTTGTTTTTGTAATTCATCAATTTCACAGATTACCTCAAAAGTCGGTTCATTGTCCGCATCCTCAACAGCAATGGTTTTATATGCCGGTAACTGTAAGCCGATTTTCTGTAGATATTCTTGTAAGCCAGTTTTGGGGTCTTTACCAATCTCTTCAGGATTTATGTTTGTTAACCATGGCTGCATCACCGCTATAATAAATTCATTGGTGGCCTGGTAACCTTGGTCTAATAACAGGGCACCATAAACGGCTTCCACCGCATCCGCCAATACTGAACTTTTGTTGACCCCACCGGATTTAATTTCGCCCGGTCCCAATTTTATTTGGTTTCCTAAGTGATAATGTCTGGCGATGGTCGCCAGTGTTTTGCCTTTTACCAATTGTGCCCGCAAACGGGACATATCACCTTCTGTTAATTGTGGGAAATGATCAAACAGGTATTTTGAGACCACCAAAGACAACACCGAATCACCTAAAAATTCCAGACGCTCATTATTATCTTTGCCTTTACTGCGGTGTGTTAATGCTTGTTGAAATAACGATTTATTGTTAACAACAATGGTTTGGCCTAAAATTTTCAAAATTTATTTAAGGGGCACGGTTTCATTAAATTTCATGGTAAAAAACAGATTGCCAAAAAAGGGTTTTTCCACTTCATATTCAACCTTAAGTTCCCGACCATTGCCCCGCACCACTTTAAAATCTGATGGCTTAACCACGTCCACATAGCTGATATACAGTAATTTATCAATGCGGGTTTTTATTTCAGCCGGGGTTTTATTGGCCGATTCATTGGCCGCAGTTTTCATGGCTTTTACAACCGAATGATGATCTAAATAAACCGGCACAACTTGCATTGCGGCGAAGGCGATAACACCCAATAAGGCCAACATAATAATAAAACCGACCAGGGTGATGCCTTGGGCTTTTTTTGCTGTTTTCATAATTGTTCTCTACAATAAACGATTTATATAAATTATCCGTGTAAAAACAGGCATTTGTCAAATTATCTTACGACCAATTCTCTTTAAGCCTTCCAAAAAGTGTGGTGTTCGCCAATGCATCCAGATAAATTCAGCCCGTCCCACCAAATTGCGTTCTGGTACCAAACCCCAATAACGGCTGTCCGCTGAGTTATCGCGGTTATCACCCATCACAAAATAATGGCCTTCTGGAACCTTTAATCGGGTGTATTTAAAGTTCTGATTCATGACACCATTTATGGTGAGCATTTTGTGAGGTTGCTCACCCAAATGTTCTGATTTTTCAATCACCCGGTTGCGGGCCTGTAAATCATCTAAAAAGCCTTCGTAAACACCAATTTTTTCCTGCTCAATAAGTTGACCGTTGATGTATGCATGCTTGGTGCGTGCATCGTAAAAAACATCGTCACCAGGGAGTCCCACCACCCGTTTTATGTAATCATCTTTTTGATTGGGCGGATACCTAAACACGATAACATCTCCACGTTCTGGATGACCAATTTCAATCATTGTGTCATGTAATACTGGTAGTTTCAAACCATATGAAAACTTATTAACCACGATAAAATCACCGGTTAATAAAGTTGGCATCATGGAAGATGAAGGAATTCTAAAGGGTTCAAAAACAAAGGTTCTGACCAGTAAAACAAAGAAAAAAACAGGAAAAAATGAATAAGCAAAACTCAGAATATGGCCGCCAACACCTTCGGGGCTTTTTTCTGATTTTTTATATTTGAATTTAACGTAAAACCAGGGAACAATGGTTAACAAGGTGGCCAGGGTTAAAAATGCTTCAAAGTCAAAATGTATTTCATTCACGTTAATTTTCCTCTATTTATCAACTTTTAAGACCGCTAAAAAGGCTTCTTGCGGTACTTCTACACGGCCGATTTGTTTCATCCTTTTCTTTCCGGCTTTTTGTTTTTCCAATAATTTCTTTTTACGGGAAGCATCACCACCATAACATTTGGCGGTCACATTTTTACGCAAAGCTTTAACCGTGGTGCGGGCAATAATCTGTGAGCCAATGGCGGCTTGAATGGCCACATCAAACATTTGTCGTGGAATCAGATCTTTGAGCCGTTCGGTTAAACTTCTGCCCCGTTGTTGGGCATTGTCCCGGTGTGTTAAAACAGACAGTGCATCAACACGCTCTGCATTAATCAGAACATCTAAACGAATAAAGGGACCGGCCTCATAATGACTGAATTCATATTCAAAAGAAGCATAACCCCGACTCACAGATTTTAATCGATCAAAAAAATCAAGCACCACTTCACTTAAGGGTAAATCAAACTTTAACTGCACTTGTCTGCCCAAATAAACAATATTTTTTTGGCTGCCGCGTTTTTCAATACACAGGGTTATGACATTACCAACATAATCCTGGGGTAATAAAATATTGGCGGTAATAATCGGCTCACGTATTTCTTCAAACATGTCCGGTAAATCGGCCGGATTATCAAGCATAACCCGACTACCATCTTTTTTGACCAATTCGTAAACAACCGTCGGCGCCGTGGTAATTAAATCCACATCAAACTCACGCTCAATCCGCTCTTGCACCACTTCCATATGCAACATGCCCAAGAACCCACAGCGAAAGCCAAATCCCAAAGCAGTGGATGATTCCGGTTCATAAACCAATGAGGCATCATTTAATTGTAATTTTTCCAATGCTTCACGCAAATCTTGATAGTCATCCGCAGAGGTTGGAAACAATCCCGCAAAAACCCGCGGTTGTGACTTCTTAAATCCCGGTAAAGGACGGCTGGCAGGGTTTTTCAGGGTGGTGATGGTATCACCCACCGGTGCACCATGAACATCCTTAATTGAAGCATTGACGTAACCCACTTCGCCACAATCCAGACAATCTTTTGGTGTTCTTTTGGGATTAAATGTACCTAAACCATCGACCAATTGTTGGTCTTTTAGGGACATAATGATGATTTTATCTTTGACCCGTAATGTTCCGTTAAACACCCGGACCAAAGAAACCACACCTAAATAATTATCAAACCAGGAATCAATAATGGACGCTTGTAATGGCGCTTCAGGGTCACCTTTCGGCGCTGGTATACGCGCAGCTATGGCTTCTAATACGGTCTCAATACCTTCCCCTGTCTTTGCTGAAACCAATAAGGCATCAGAGGCATCAATGCCAATCACGTCTTCAATTTCAGATTTTACCCGCTCCACGTCAGCGGAAGGTAAATCGATTTTATTGATAACCGGAATTACTTCTAAACCCATATCGAGCGCGGTGTAGCAATTGGCCACAGACTGCGCTTCCACACCTTGGGCCGCATCAACCACCAACAAAGCCCCTTCACAGGCAGCCAGGGATCGTGACACTTCATAAGAAAAATCCACATGGCCCGGGGTGTCAATTAAATTAAACTGGTATTCTTGGCCATCCTCTGCCTGGTATTTTAAGCGCACCGACTGTGATTTAATGGTAATACCACGTTCCCGTTCGATATCCATACTGTCCAATACCTGTTGGTCCATTTCGCGTTCGGTTAAACCACCACAAACCTGTATAAAACGATCTGCTAAAGTCGATTTTCCATGGTCTATATGTGCAATTATTGAAAAATTCCTTATATTTTTCATGTTGTGTTTAATAGCCTCGCGTGATGATTGGGTTTCCAGAAACAACAAATCCCATCGAATGCATGGGATTTGTTGTGTATTCTATACGCAATTGCGTTAGCGTTCAATCACAATAAAGCGATTTGCCGGCCCTTGTTTAACCAGTAAAACCAATGGTTGACCTTCTTTTAAAGCATCAATGGCATCACTAAAATCAGATAAATTTTCAATGGGTTGCTTATTCACTTCTTTAATAACATCGCCGACCCTTAATTGGGCTCGTTGTACCTCTCGGTCGCTGATATCAGAAACAATAACCCCTTTGTCTTCACCGGTTCTGTTTTTATCTTGCTCAGACAGTTTACTGACTGAAAAACCAATACCGGCTTGTACTGAATCCTGATCCTCTGAATCCAAGCCAGCCACGGTTTCATCCAGAGCATCTAACTCAGTGGTTAAACGTTTAACTTTACCATCACGAAACACCTCTAAATTGACTTTGGTATTTGGTTGTACCAGTCCGACGATGGGCGGCAATGTCTCAGCGGTGCTGATGTCCTGCCCATTAAAGCGAATAATAACATCACCGACTTTAATACCGGCTTTTTCAGCGGCACTGCCTTCTGAAACTTGATTCACCAAAGCCCCTTTGGGTGTTTTCATTGCCATATAATCAGCCATTTTTTGGGTTACATTTTCGATACCAACACCCACCAAACCCCGTTTAACCACACCGTCTTGACGTCATTGATAAGCCACATTCATCGCCACATCTATGGGAATAGAAAAGGAAATGCCCATGTAACCACCGGTGTTAGAAAATATCAGGGTATTGATGGCCACCACTTCACCGGCCATATTGATTAAAGGGCCTCCGGAGTTACCACGATTAATGGGAACATCTGATTGGATATAGGGAATGTACTGTTGTCCTCTGATTTGTCGGCCTTTGGCACTTACAATACCCTTGGTGACTGAATTTTCAAAACTCAATGGAGAGCCAATGGCCATAACCCATTCGCCGATTTCCAGGTCATTCACAGAACCCAATTTTAAAGTTGGTAAATTTTTAGCATCAACCTTGAGAACCGCCACATCACTGGCTTCATCTTCGCCAATAATTTCGGCGTCTAATTCTCTTCGGTCTTTCATGGTGACTGTAATTTTATCAGCACCATCCACCACGTGGCGATTGGTTAAAATATAGCCGTCAGCGGAAATGATAAAACCGGTTCCACCTGACACCCGATCTCTGTTGGGTGGATTGCCTGGATTCGGAATACCAAAAAAACGAAACAGCTCATCATTAGGCATGTTTTGACCCTGTGCTGTTTGATCAGCATTTTCTCGGGCCCGAATATTGACCACTGCCGGTGCCGATTCTTTCACAAGTTGAGTGAAATCCGGTAACTGTGCAGCCGCTAACCCGGGCACGATTAAAATAAAACTAAAGACCATGAGTGTCAATAATCGTTGTTTCATAAGCTTCTCCTTAGGTGTTTTATAATTGATATAACTATAGACTTTTATAGAAAAGACAAGTGCCATAAAAGTCTGTGCATTTTTACAGAATCAGGTCACAGAAATAAATTGGTCTCACCTTCATAAAACTGTGACTTTGGGAAGTTTTGATGTCGTTGATTGGTGTTTTATTCTGTAGCGAAAAAACACCCACGTTAATGCCAACAGCATGCCAATAAACGCCCATAAATCCGGTGACTGTTCAGTAACTACAGCGAAGTAATGACCAACAGCCATGGACAAGATAATCATCAGCAAAGGCCACACATAAAACTGAAATCCACCTGCCAGCATGTCACCATCATCAATCTGCAATCCCACCTGCTGACCAACCTGTCGCGCTGCTGGATCTTCGTCAAATAATAAATGGCTGTTGCTTAATTGCAGCCCCGTTTGATGTTGATAAATACGGAAGTTATCATCTTGAATGGAAAAAAGCTTAAATAAAGGTCGATGGCATTGACCGGTACAACCCTGACAGGGCGTTTGCTTGACTAACTTTAATTCCACCCATTGCGGCGATTTCGCCACAATTGTGGCCCATCTAATCATTCGTCCGTATAGCGACCGGCTTGGTACTGAATGGTTTGTTGTACCGGCAATTGGTTGTTATGCCATACCCGATAGTAAATCGGAATTGCTGTCTGGGTATTTTTGTCCATAATATAATGCTGCACCTGCGGAGTGAGATCCGGGTAGCGGGTGTAACGCGGTTGTTGCTCAACCCGAGCGGTAACGGCATTGGGCGGATTAATCAGTTGTTTCGATGTTTTAGCATATTCCGGCATCCCTAAATCGACATCACCGGACATGACATTATTTTGATTAAAAGACATGACTGCCAACAATGCCACAGAAGCCGCAATGGCTGAACCGGTTATCGTTTTTAACCAGCGGTGACCAGATTTTGGCGACTGAACAACTGATGCTGAGCTTTGCTGCAAGCGCTGCACCACCCGATTCCCCAAATCGAGCATTAAAGGTGCCTGACTATCTTGTTGCACCGCAGAGCGCAATAAATGGTAGTGATTCCAACTTCGCCTAAAATCAGCATCGTGATTCATACGCTTTAATAAAAAGCGGCTACAATCACGGGATAATTCACCATCCATTAAGTCTGAAATATTTTGTTTAGATTGTTCTGACATTTTCTTTACTATTATTCTCTTTGTCTAATAAGGGCCTTAAAGCCTGATCAATGGCATCTCGGGCCCGAAAAATTCGTGACCGAACGGTGCCGATGGGACAAGCCATTTCTGCGGCAATCTCTTCATAACTTAGACCATCCACTTCGCGCAGTATGATCGCTGTTTTAAGGTCTTCTGGCAGCTGGCTAATGGCTTTCGCCATAACCTGTTCAAGCTCACCACGGGCATAGACCGCATCGGGAGTATCTAAGTTCCGGTGCGCTTCATTGGCACTGAAAGATTCCGCTTCTTCATATTCAACCTGGGTATTTTGAATGCGCCTTGATTTGGCCACCAAATGGTTTTTGGCGGTATTAATGGCAATCCGATAAACCCAGGTATAGAATGAACTGTCACCGCGAAAGCGGGGTAAGGCTCGAAAAACCTTGATAAACACTTCCTGAGCCACATCTTCGATTTCACTGCGATCTTTCACCAGTTTTGCAATCACATTAGCCACCCGTTGCTGGTAACGATTTACCAACATCTCAAAAGCGGCCATATGCCCTTGCTTGGCTTGATCGACTAATTCAGAATCGAGGGTTTTTTCTGACATTTTTTTATTATTGTCTTGCTTCATTCATGTGCCTGGTTGGACTCATTCACTGCTGTAAAGTTCATTATGGTTAATGGTTTTTTAAGATTTGCGCCCGCTGATCAAGTATTTTCTCTATTTGTGCCGCCGGTAGCGGACGGCTGAATAAATAGCCTTGAAAATAATCACATCCTTTTTGACTTAAGTATTGGCGTTGCAGCTCAGTTTCAACACCTTCCGCCACAATGACATGTCCAACCCGTTTAGCCATGTCGATGGTGGCATCCAAAATGGCTTCATCATCAGGACTTAAGCCAATGTTTTTTACAAATACCTGGTCGATTTTAAGGGTTTTTGCCGGAATTTTTCGTAAATAGTCTAAGGTAGAATGGCCGGTACCAAAATCATCAATGGACAAAGTACAACCCAATTCCACAATCCGCTTAAACATCACCAAGGCATCTTTAACGCTTTTGAATTTTTCACTTTCAGTGATTTCAAAGTCCAAATGTTTTGGCTGAATTTTTGTTTGATTAAGGACATAACGAATGCGATCGATTAAACGGTTATCATTCAGCTGTATGGGCGACAGATTCACTGACATGGTCAGGGGTAAATCATAATTAGTCTGCCATTTTTTTAAACTTCGCGCCGATTTTTCTATCACCAGTAAGCCAATTTTATGAATCAAACCAGACTGCTCAGCCAAGGGCACAAATAATCCAGGGCTGATAACACCCAATTCAGGATGCTGCCACCTGACCAGCGCCTCAAAGCCAACAATATCCTCAGATTTGGCATCTATCTTTGGCTGATAGTAAACGTCGATCTGATCAGACTCAATGGCTTGCTCCAAACTCTTAACCATTTCCTCGCTTTGTTTAGCCTGTTCGCCATCCAATTCCGTACGGTAAATCGAATATTGATTTTTACCATTTAATTTTGCATCGTATAAGGCCACATCAGCGTGTTTAATTAAAGAATTAACCATTTTGCCGTGATCGGGGTAAAGAGCGATGCCTAAAGATATGGTTATTTTGATTTCGCTGCCATCGGTCAATGTCACCGGCTCTGCCACCGTTTTGAGAATATTATTGGCCACTTCTTTGACGGAGTCTGTCGTTACATGACGATTTAACAGCATTAAAAACTCATCACCCGCATAGCGAGCTGCCACCCCATAATCTTGCACATGGTCGTTAAGAATTTTGGCGACATTGACCAGCACTTGGTCACCCACATCATGTCCCAAAGAATCATTAATCACTTTAAATCGATCCAAATCCAAAAATATTACTGCCAAAGATTGTTTGGTTTGAGCCGCTTTTTCAATCGATTTTTCGATGTATTTAATGATATATCGTCGATTCATTAGGTTAGTGAGCACGTCATATTGACTTTCCGACTCATGGGATTGCTTTAACAATTTAAAAGCCATACTGGCTCGGTAATGCTCGACCAATTTACTGAATAATAATTTAAGGTGATTCCAACGCTGATATGTCCGCTGTCCCCCCAATACCAAAATGGCTTGGTGCTGTTTATTCACCCGACTGTTAAAAACCATGATTGATTCAACATTATTCTTGGTGATAAATTCATCACCCGGAATGTGTTCGCTGGCTTGCTCACTTAATGACAAAATTCGCACGTCTTTGAGTTTTCTGAAAATAAAATCATGCCGGCTTTCAATAAAGTGCTCAGCATACTGCGAGTTTGAAAAATCAAATAAGATGTTGTTATAAGTCTGACCACGGCTTTTGGTCAACATAAAACAAAAATCAAAATCAGCCCATAACACCATTTGCTTTAACAATTCACTTGATCGTTTAGAAACAAAATCAACCGCTCTGATTTTGTCTAAAAAATACAGCATTTTTTGCTGGAACACATGGTCACTTTGATCATGTAATTCAATTAGATAATGGGGTACACCATTAAAATTTAGATAAAAAGCACAGAGCTTAACGGGATAAGATTGACTGTTAATGGACCATTTGGATTGAATTTCCAGACGCCCTGATTCATTAAGGCTGGTTTGGTATTGGTCAATTTTTTGTTGCTGCTCCAGGGCCAGATAATCAGTCCATGGTTGGCCGATAATTTGTTCCTTATAAACTTTAAAGTACTGTAAAAAATTTTCGTTGACCTGAACAATGTGATGATTTTTCGCTTGTACCAGGAGTAACGGTAAACTGCCAACCTGGAATGGTCCCTGCAAGTAACAATCCAATTCACTGTCGATACTTTTATTGACATCAAACAAAGCAGCAGTCGCCACCAACTGGTTGTGGGTCAGTGGTGAGTACACCAATTCAGCCACCCATTGTTTGATTTGCTGATATTCAGGGTAGTTAAAACGAATGTCATCAGCCACCAATCCAATAATTTTCAAATCCGGAAAATCAATCCGCAACTGTTCTAATTGTTGCATGCTTTTTATCCATTGGCTGGAAACCTCAACTGCCAACAAATCCACGGCTGATCCATCTGCTGCCAATAACTCGGTCATTTGCGAAAAATCGCTGGCAGTGAGTATTTTCTCAACATTTAATTCATCGAAAAAATTAAAAAATGTTAAGCGGTCCTGTTTTTTTGAACAGGCAATAACAAT
>QQUO01000344.1 GCA_008501575.1 Pseudomonadota bacterium | reverse complement strand
CGCAATCACCATTGGCTTACGCCATTTTTGTAAAGATTGACAAAAAGCCATTTCTGAGCGACTGCAATCGCTGTTAAGCATAAACACCACCACATGAGCGCGTTGACTTTCTGCCACCGCCAGCTGCCTTAATTGTTCTTGATTAATGGCATCAAATCCTGGTAAATCTGTAATTTCCAAGGCTTCGTACTGATAGCGCAGCACCTCCAATGTGGTGCCTTTGATGACATCAATTTCCGTCTGTGCATGCGGAATAAGGGCTTGAATAAAGGACGATTTTCCGCTCGATGCACTGCCAAATAAACAAACATAAAATCGTTTGTTTTGTCGCCTTCGTTGTAATTCATCGAGTTCTTGTTGTGCCGCTGAAGTATCAACACCGCGTTGTTGCGCAGTTTCCACAGCTTGTTTCAAACCCGCTTCATCAACCACCACAGGTTTGCTGTGTTGCTCATTTTTAGAACGAGTCCACTTAAACCACAACCACAAAGGCAAGGTCGCCACCACCACAATCGCCAGACCATATAACAACCAAAACCACAACGGTGCTTGCTGTAAGTAATGCCAAATACTGAGTAGCTTTTCCGCCAGCACCAATAACAGCAGCAATAATAATAAACCGATTAGCACCAAGGCCACAGCCAGTAATGATTTTGAATTTAATTTCATGGCTTTATTATAGTGTGGTTAAGCATGAAGTAGAAACCGCCATTGGTCATCAATTTCTTTGCGAAATAAGTTTTGTCTTGAAATTTAACCACTGCAACCCATTTTAAGGTCTTACTCAACAGTCCCAACATCATGAAAGAATCCATGCACAATTACCGCGGAACCACCATTGTCAGTTACCGCACCGAGCAACAAGTGGTTATCGGTGGTGATGGCCAAGTGACGCTTGGTAACACCATCATGAAATCCAATGCCCGCAAAATTCGCCGACTCTATAACAACCAGGTGTTGGCCGGTTTCGCCGGCGCCACCGCCGATGCCTTCACTTTATTTGAAGTGTTTGAGGCTAAATTAGAGAAACACTCGGGTAATCTGGTGCGATCTGCCGTGGCCATGGCCAAAGAATGGCGTACTGATCGCCGTTTAGGCCGATTGGAGGCACTATTGGCAGTGGCCGATAAAACCACCTCATTGATTATTTCAGGTAATGGCGATGTTATTGAACCGGAACAGGGCTTAATTGCCATTGGTTCCGGTGGTCCATTTGCCCAGGCAGCGGCTTTAGCAATGATGAAAAACAGCGAACTGTCTGCTGAGCAATTGGTTAAAGATGCTTTAACCATCGCCGCCGATATTTGTATTTACACCAACCATAATCACACCATTGAAACATTGGAATTATAAAAGGAAACGCTATGTCTAACATGACTCCCCGAGAAATTGTCCAGGAATTGGACAAACACATTATTGGGCAAAGCCAAGCCAAACGCGCGGTTGCCATAGCGCTGCGTAATCGTTGGCGCCGTATGCAACTGGATCCCAAATTGGCCAGAGAAATCACCCCAAAAAATATTTTGATGATTGGCCCCACCGGAGTTGGCAAAACCGAGATTGCACGGCGCTTAGCGGTGTTGGCCGATGCCCCATTTATAAAAGTCGAATCCACTAAATTCACCGAAGTGGGTTATGTCGGTAAAGATGTTGAATCCATTATTCGCGATCTGGTGGAAACATCCATGAAAAGAACCCGCGAAGCAGCCAAACGCAAAGTCGTTAAAAGTGCTGAAGCGGCCGCTGAACAACGAATTCTGGATTACCTGTTACCACAGCGTAGTGGTCATGGCACCATCCCGGGAGAAAGTGATGTCGATCGCGATAATGCCACTCGCCAGAAATTTTTAACCCGTTTACGAGATGGTGAATTGGAAGACAAACAAATAGAGATTAAAGTCAGCCAAAGTCTGGGGGTCGATATCATGGGACCGCCCGGCATGGAAGAAATGACTGACCAACTACAAAGCATGTTTGAAAGCATGGGCCGAAAAAAACATGAAACCAAAAAGCTGACCATCAAAGCGGCACGCCCTATTTTGATTGAAGAAGAAGCCCAAAAACTGATTAATGAAGAAGAGATTAAACACCAGGCATTACAAAATGCCGAACAAAACGGCATTGTTTTTTTAGATGAGATTGATAAAGTGGCCAAAGGCAGCGGCCTTGGTGACACCGGCCAAGTTTCGCGCGAAGGTGTTCAGCGGGACTTGTTACCTTTGATTGAAGGTACGGTGGTCAACACCAAATATGGTCAAATTAAAACAGATTACATTTTGTTCGTGGCTTCAGGGGCATTTCATTTGGCCAAGCCATCTGATCTTATACCTGAATTACAAGGCCGCTTACCGATCCGGGTTGAATTGCGGGCCCTGACCAGTGAAGATTTTGCCCGTATTTTGACCGAACCCAAACATTCTTTAACCGAGCAATACAAAGCCTTAATAGGTACTGAGGATGTCGATTTAATCTTTACCGAGGATGGCATTCAACGAATCGCCGAAATTTCATTTTCAGTCAATGAAACCACTGAAAACATTGGTGCCAGACGATTGCACACAGTGCTTGAAAAAATACTCGATGAAGTGGCATTTGTGGCCAGTGATAATGCCGGAAAAGACTATGTCATCAATGCCGAATTGGTGGATAAAACCGTGGGTGAACTGGCCAAGGATGAAGACTTGAGTCGCTATATTTTATAAGGCTTTTGAATGCGAAACTTGTGAACAAACCCATTAACGGGGATAATAGTCCCCTTTTTAAATGATACAGACAATGAAAAATTTAATGCGCAATAACTTCTTCTTATTCACCATGGTGGTTTTATTGGCCGGCTGTGGCGGCGATGATTCCGGGCAGATTGATGTCTCGAATTTAGATAAAAACACCCCGGATGGGGCCTTTTTACTGACCATGAATACCTTGGCTGAAAGTGACCTGCAAGCGGCCATAAAAAACAGCTTACCAGAGGACAAATACAAGCAATTGGTCACAGAGTTTGAGGCCAAGAAAAACGAGCCCATGTCTGCTGAGCAAAAGGTCCAGTTTAACCAAGCCCTCACCATGCTTAATCAAGATGATGCAGAGCAGCAGCTATTTACCATGATTGCCCCCCAATTAACACAAGTTCGGGCTTTTATGCCAATGATGTTGATGGGCGCCAAAGATCAAATCAGTCAGCAATTAGGCGCCAGCCAAACAAGTTTGGCACCGCGTTGTAACAGCAATTCTGAAGTTGTTGATGGCACCGTTACGTGGATAATGGACAATGATATCTTGCATGAAGATAAAGTTAAAAACAGTCTGGCAGAATTGGTGGCCACTGGTCGTTCATTAAATTTATCTTCTGCTGATGATTTTCAAAATCTTAATTTTAACCAGGCTTTAGATATGGGCGGCCAGGTGTTTGGCGGTTTTAAGAAGGCTTTAAATGCACATGGCATCGACATCAATGCCATGTTGCGTTCAGCACAAGTCTCCGATGTTAATGTCTCAGGTGACCAAGCCACCATGATTGCCAGTTTTGAGGTATTTGGAAAAACCGCGTGTAGCCCCGTGACCATGGCGAAACGTGATAATATTTGGGTCATTAACCCCGACGCCTAAACATAATGGGCTGATTCGTCAGCCCATATTGACTCATGTCACTGCTCAGTAAAATACTTTACCTCCGGGTTCGTGTTGAATACAGTCCCGATGACTTGAGTACCTTGGGTGTGGCCACCGATAAACCATTTATTTATGTGTTATCGGCCGATTCCACCGTGTCACGAAGTATTTTACGGGAAGAAATTAAACGCGGCCATATACCGCAGCCGGTGGTCTTGATGAATGACCCGGAATCATCGCTCATCAAGACCCGCAATGACTACATCTTAGCCAATAAAAAAATCACCGGGCTGTTTCGGCGGCGGGTTGATTATCAGCATTTTGAACAACAGCTGGATACGATTATTCAAACCATTCAGCAACATCCGGAAAAATCCATACAGCTGATTCCGGTGTCGGTATTTTTAGGCCGTGCTCCGGATAAAAACCACGGATTGTTTAAAATTTTATTGTCCGAACGCTGGGGATTAACCGGTCGCTTGCGCAAATTTTTAAGTATTCTGGCTCATGGCAACCACACCCTGGTGCGTTTAAGCCGACCCATTGTGATTGATAGAAACCTGGGATCAGCAGATGATGATTCACAGGCTTTATCCCATAAATTATCAAGGGTGTTGCGATTACATTTTAACCGCGTAAAAACGGCGGTGGTGGGGCAGGATTTATCCCACAGGCGCACCATTGCCAAAAACATTTTATCAAGACCGGTGGTACAAGCTGAAATAATACAGTATGCTGAACGGCAAAAAATCTCCATCGACAAGGCTCAGCGTGAGGCTGATAAAATTATTCGTGAAATTGCGGCGGATTATTCTTATAGCAGCATTCGCCTGATGCATAAGATATTCCGCTGGTTTTGGACCAAAGTTTACGATGGTGTTAAACTTAATTTTTATGCTGAATTTCGCAATTTAACCACTGAAAAAGAAATCATATACACCCCCTGTCATCGCAGTCATATTGATTATTTAATTCTGTCGTATTCATTGTATGAAAAAGGCTTGGTGCCACCGCATATTGCCGCCGGTATCAATTTAAACTTACCTGTTATTGGCCGTATTTTGCGTGGCTCAGGGGCCTTCTTTATTCGTCGATCTTTTAATTCGACATTATATTCCACCATATTTTCCGAATACCTAAGTTCATTAATCGCCCATGGTGTTTCGATTGAGTATTTTATTGAAGGCACCCGCAGCCGCACCGGTCGCTTACTCCATCCTAAAGCCGGTATGTTGGCCATGACCGTGCGCAGCTACATCAATGAACGCGGCAAACCTTTGGTGTTTATACCGGCTTCATTAAACTATGAAAAATTAATGGAGGGGGCTTCTTATAAATCTGAGCTGGGGGGTGAGGTCAAGAAAAAGGAATCCATCGGTGGTTTATTCAAAACCCTTAAATTGTTAA
>QQUO01000224.1 GCA_008501575.1 Pseudomonadota bacterium | reverse complement strand
GAAGTCGGGGCCAATATCAGTCGCTATCGCAGTTACCCGAGATTAGTCGGTGAAACCGGCGGTAAAGACTTTGTTTTTGCCCACCAGTCAGCGGATCCTCAAGCAGTGGCAACCGCCTTAGCCCGCGGTGCCTTTGAGTATCAGGGGCAAAAATGCTCAGCCGCTTCCAGAGCGTATATTCCACAAAGTCTATGGTCAGACATTAAACAACACTTAGAAACCGATCTGGCCAGTTTCAAAATGGGCTCAACCCGTGATTTTTCGAACTTTATTAATGCCGTCATTGATGAAAAGTCCTTCGATAAGATCCAAAATTACATTGAATTTGCCAAAAAAGCCGAAGATGCTGAGGTGATTATTGGTGGTAATTGTGATAAAACCACAGGCTACTTTATCGAACCCACGGTGATTGTTACCTCGAATCCCGGTTTTAAAACCATGGAAGAAGAGATCTTTGGACCGGTGTTAACAGTTTATGTCTATGCTGAAGATGATTTTGAAGACACCTTACGACTGTGTGATGAGGGTTCAATGTACGCCCTAACCGGTGCCATCTTTGCCCAAGATCGCTATATGATTAACCACATGGCCGATCGCTTACGCAATGCCGCCGGTAACTTTTACATTAATGACAAACCCACCGGTGCGGTGGTCGGTCAACAACCCTTCGGCGGCGGCCGCGCGTCAGGAACCAATGATAAAGCCGGTAGTGCCTTAAATCTCTACCGCTGGTTGTCACCGAGAACCATCAAAGAAACCTTCGTGCCCGCCACCGATTACCGTTATCCGTTTTTGGGATAATACAAACAGAATAGGGCACTTAAAAGGCGACCATTGGGTCGCCTTTTTTATCACCTAAAGGGTGGGCTCCGCCCACCATATAACTTTATTTACATCAGAAAAAGGCAGAAATTATTCCCAAAAGAGCATTATTTGTTCTTTTTATGATTTAATATGTATGTTTAATTGATAGGCATCACTCGAAATGGCCAAGAAACCGAAGGTCAGTCTCAATGCCATCGTAGAGGCATTTGAAACTCAGAATAGTGAGTCGGTTTCCTACATTAACGTCAACAACGGTGACGTTGTAATTGTCTTTGAAGATTTCTTAATATCCCCGAACTCGGATAAAGTTGATGCGATGATGCCCGAGTGCCAAAAAGAAGAAATTAATCGATGCCAGGACATTGAGTCAGGTGATGATTGGATCGAATTACCATCTCAATTTGAAATAAACGAATACCAGATTATGCGTACCTTTGCTGACAACCGTAAAGACACAAACGAAAATCAAAAACTGCACGCCGCTTTAACCGGAAGTAAAGCCTTTCGACGCTTTAAAGACACCGCCTTCGACATCGGTGTAATTGACGAATGGTATAAGTTCAAAACCAAAGCATTGACTGATATTGCCCGCACCTGGTGTGAGGATAACGGCTTTGACATAATCGAAGATGATGCCTAACAATGCACTGTACCCAGCACTTAATTCAGCGCGTCTAACAATTTTATAATTCAGTGAATTCAAGTAGGGTGGGCTCCGCCCACCACATCATTCATTTGAAAAACTCTCATTAATTTTTGATGGGCGGAGCCCATCCTACAACTGTAATCCAGGATTTTTGTTTTGGTGTTATTTTGTTCATGCAGCTTTATCAATGTATTATTATCAAGATATACCGAGATAAAATGCATAAATGCTTTTTAAACCCAAATACTTCGGATAAACAAACAAATATTCACATAAATACATTAAGTTTATGCGAACAATAGATATAAATTGATCGAAAAGAACCATTTTTCGGCTTTATAATGGTTTATTATGTGTGTTTAATAATTAGTTATTTATTTTGAGAGGGTGCATTGAATAAGTTTGAATTAATTATTTATAAACTTATCGCCAGAGAGATCGAAATAAATAAATTCGAGCAATGGGTTTACTCTGAGAAAGACTTAGAATGTTTTCTCAGTCCTGATGAATATATGGATTTGATTTCTCTGAATTACAAGCAGTCATCATCAATATACGATGCCGAAAAAATTCTCAAACCACACATCAATATTGGAAAGTATTATGACTGGCATTTACGCAGGGTTCTACAAAAGGTCATAGAGCATCCGTCTGATGCTCATAAATATATTGAACAATGCTATGCCATGTACTGCGATGGTTATGACTTCTTAGACAATCTTGGATTGGGCTATGGATTAACTGTCACCTTTCCCCCATCTATTTACAGCGCTGACAGCTGGGACAGATTAAAATCCTCAGAACAAAAAAGGTTAATTGATGGTTTTTATCCAGGTGTGCGTGAAGAAGCGGAAAAGGTTATTAACTGGCTTAATACTGAAAAATTAGTTCTCACTGGTCATGACGGTGGCTTTCAAGGCATTCAATATACGGACACGCGAACAACTGAAGAAAAAGAGCCTACCAGTTATGAAGTCGCTACCCCCACAAAAAAATGGTGGAAATTTTGGTAACGGCACAAGTAGCAAGTCGCTGTTACCGGACTGCTATTCAGCTGGCAATCCAAAGTAGTCATATAGCGCGACATTATACACACAAAGAGGGATTGAGTAATGAGCACAATTTTAATCTTCGGTAATTCAGGTTCAGGTAAGACAACACTGGCAAAGAGCCTATGTCAATCTCATGGCTTAGCGCATTTGGATTTAGATACACTGGCATGGGAAGCAACCACACCGTCAGTGAGAAAAAGTTTGAGTGCTTCTAAAAAGGACATTGATCACTTTATCAAAACAAATGACTCCTGGGTCATTGAGGGTTGTTATACTGATTTACTTGAGCTGGCTGAACCGCATTCCAGTGAAATAATATTTATGAACTTACCTATTGAAATGTGTATCGCGAATGCGAAATCCCGTCCCTGGGAGCCCCATAAATATAAATCGAAACAAGCGCAAGATAACAACCTGGAAATGTTAATAGACTGGATATCTCTATACACAACGAGAGATGATACATTCTCAATGGTGGCACATCAAAATTTTTATCATAATTACAACGGTAAAAAAAAGATAATAAGCAATAATCAAAAGTGCGTATAACCAGCTGTTCAATCGGAATAATGATGTCACTGTCCAGATTAATAAAAATTAATAAATTCACATAAAAACTGTAATTGTATTGGTAAAAAAGTCGGAAATTGACCCCAAATATCCATTTTTGGCCTTTATAATGGTTTTATGAGTGTTTAATCTATTTTTAGCTTGTATATGAAAATCCGTGGCGCAAAAGTCGAAGAATACGAGCTGCTTTCATCCATCGCGTTGAAGTCGAAAGCGCACTGGGGATATTCTTCTCAAGACCTTGCTCGCTGGGAACAAGATTTAACTGTCACAGCCGCTTCCGTGGCTAAACAGCCGACCTTTATTGCCCAGATAGACGGGGATGTTGCTGGTTTTTTTCAGCTGAGTATTGCCTCAGGTGTGCCGGAACTCGAGCACTTCTGGGTACGCCCTGGCTTTATGGGCGAAGGCGTTGGTCGCGCTCTTCTTGGGCATGCATTACGAGAAGTTGCTAACCGTGGATACGATGAGCTATTTATTGATGCCGACCCAAATGCGGAGGATTTCTACGTTGCGTGCGGTGCTGAGCGAGTTGCTGTGAAAGCTGCCCCTATAATAGGTCAGATCCAACGAGTTCGGCCTCAACTTGTTTTGTCCGTGAATGCAAGCTAACCGGCACAGGCAACGGATAATTGACCCATCAGTCATTCTGATGGTACAAAAGTCTATTTTTTTAAATGCCGCTGTAATGGGTGGCGATAGATAACATAGGAGTCATTATGGATGCAGGTATTATTGGTGGGATAGTGGGCACCATACTTGGCCTTGCTGGGGGAATAATCGGTACATATTTCAGTATCAAAAATACAAAGGGTCCTCTTGAGCGAGCTTTTATGATTAAAGCTTCCTTAATCGCTTGGATTGCGATAACTGCGTTCCTGGTGCTAATATTTTTGCTGCCGAATCCGTATCGGTTTTTGTTATGGATTCCGTACGGAATTCTTTTGCCATTTGGTATCAGTAAAATAAACAAAAGGGTGGCTGAAATACGTGAAATCGAAAGTGCCAATTAACAAGCTCACGCAGCACACCAATATCCCTATAGGCGGCATTCACTTTTGTTTCCGCTTCGCTCACGGCCTTAACGGACATTCCGTCACGTTTCTTCGCTTAAGGCGCCTACTTTTGGTGCTTGGCAAAACCGCATGACTTCATTTGCATGGCCTAACCGGCTCGACGGGTCGTGCTGCTCAGCAGCACTTCCAACATTAATATATGACCTGGATTAGTTTAGAAGAAGTTACTTTCAGAAAAGACTTCTTTTTGTTTAAAAAATATCGCCAATATTTCATGTGCTGGCTAACTGATTCAGTGGTGAAATGCTGCTCAGTAATTTTCTCGTGCATGTGAAAGAAAAAAGCAATATAGCACTTTACAATCGCATGAATGTGTAGTATAAGCAAATTAAGGATTTTTTTATCTTTATGTGTTAATTGGGTCGTTCGATATTGTGCCGCCAGTAACACTTAATTGATAGAAAGATCGAGCGAAACAGGGAGAAATATATGATTAAAAGAACCACCTTTATGTTGTTGATTTTAATATCTAACTCGGTTTTCTCAGCTGTTTTTATCGCCAATTCTTCTCTGGATAGTGTTGACAATAATCCAGGAAACGGTGTTTGTGCTGATATCAATGGACGTTGTAGCTTGCGGGCAGCAATTCAGGAAACGAATGCACTTGTAGGTGCTGACACCGTTATTTTACCTCGTTTTTCCACATATAACATTTTGTTCCCTTACGGCGAATTGAGTATTACTGACTCATTGACACTTAGAATTGCAGATCCTGGACTTCCCATTACATCTATAGCTGACATGCCCGTTATAGATGGTAAAAATGTCGACCGCGTTTTTCACATAACTGGTGCTGCAGATGTGACCATTTTTGGTTTATTTATTACCAATGGTAATGCACTTCCCCTAAATG
>QQUO01000151.1 GCA_008501575.1 Pseudomonadota bacterium | reverse complement strand
TGGCTTCCTTGGCATAGTTAACTCCTCAAAATTATAACTATATCACAAAATCCTTTTAATGGGTACTGACCCCTTTATTTTAGAATCAGAAGGCATTCATATTTAAATTATGAATCACCAACTAATTTTGAAAACAGGTACTATAATAAAATTTAGTGTCCAGTAAATTGGGGGAGCTTCATACTGACCCCTTTATTTTTTAAGTACCTAGCTTTTGATTTTTTTACCTTTATATTGCTTCACGGGAATAATAAATGCTAATAATCCAGTTATTAAAACAAAAGTAAAAACACAGAATAAAGTCCCTATCCAAAATCCAAAATTAATAATAATTAAAACGTAAATAACTAATCCAAGAGACATTATTCCTTGATATATAGCTCTCCAAGGCTCCCTAAGGATTAGGCGTTTCCCGCAACTGTCACATTCAACCACCCTATTATCAATTAACATCATAAATCTATCACCAAAAGTAAACTCAGTTGAACCACAAAATATACAACGCCAATTAAAAATGATATTCATAAATTTATTTTCCAATTAATGCACCACTCATTATTCTTACTGTATCATATCCTTTGTCATAAAAGGCAAGTGCTCGTCCATAAGATATTTGAGTAAAGGCAAAAGAATTTCCCACTATTCTAGTACGAAATCTAAAACCTACCCTTCCCAATAAATACGAATGAGCAATACTAACACTAGTTCTACCAGAAAAAAATGCTTTATTATTGCTTGCTTGTTTATACATCAGACTGTTAACTTGCCCTCTAAAATCATCATTGTTAATATACAAATTTGTAGCTTTAGCAATAGTCATATCAGCATTCAAAGCATATTGCTGACTTTCTAATCCATATTTCCCTCTTAAAGAATCAATATGATACTTCAGTCTAAAATAATCTTCATAAAAACTTTTACCTCCTTCATTAAAATCAGAAAATGTATTAGTTAAAAAATAAGGGCTTTCACCATTATCTTTGCTTTTAAGATTAGGGTCAATCCAAGAATCCCAATCTTTGTAGCTCCCCAAGACATCATTAAACGCCGCCCGAAAAGCCCCCGACATAGCCCCATTGGCAAACTTGCCACCAGTCACTTCAGATATGGTGCCTTGTAGTATCGCATTGGATACCACAGCTTTTCCAATGTTATCACTTTTCAGAATTATACCAAAACTTTTACTACCACCGGCTAACTGGGATAAATAGGCAGAAGCAAAGCCGTGTCCAAAAAAACATCAGGAATGTTTTTTCACGTCAGCCCCGAAGGGGTGAATCTCATGGATGAGACGAATAAACTGACCACCATCCACCTCTGCACTGATACCACTAACCACACCATGGGCAGCAAAATGCCCTACATCATTTGATATTAATCGGCTTCCATTAAAACCACCATGCCCAATACCAAAAGTTACCGCGGCCATAAGAGCTCCCTTTACGGCTCCTTTTGAATTCCCAGTAGCCACTGCACCTGCTACAGCTCCACCTGCTACTGTAACTGCAAAGGCTTGTCCTATAATCGCTGAACTATTAGCAACACAGTTTACATAAGACAATATACCACTCGCTGCCCCAGCCGTATAAATTGATATAGCAATCGCCACAGGCACGCGCCACCAGCCCTTCCTCAACCGCGAATACCCACTGGAATCAGTAAAGCTCAAGGGGTTGTTCATCACATAGCTGTAGCGATTCAGGCTTTGGGTGTTATACGGGTCCTGAATAATTGGGTCGGCTTGAAGGAATCTGCCAATGGTGGGATCGTATATTTGGCCGTTCATATGGATAAAGCCGGCTTTGTCAAAAAATTGACTGGATCAATTTTTCACGCAAGCCCCCGAAGGGGGTGAGGCTCAGGGATGAGTCGAATAAAATGCTCATGCCCTGTAAACCCACGATTGGTGGTGGCTTCTATCTGCGGTCTTAATAAAAAAACCGAACTCTAATTAAACTAACTGTTCATGAAAGTGAGCATAACTCAGCCTGTCAATATTTATTGATTCATTGCAAAAGAGCGTTCACAATTAACAAACTAATTGCCGATAATTCGTTAGTTTCCTCGAATTCCTTGATACAGCTATATTTATCCACAATTTTTTGTTCATCTATTAAGTTATATATATTCCATTTCTGCATAATTACAAGAATAGATTTACTTAAAAAATATGAATTTAATAACTCTCCGGTTTCATGCTCGATATAGTCATCAAAAAAGTCATAGAAATCATTTAACTCATCCAAGTTCATTAACTTAATACTCTTGTTATCAGAATATGAAGTTGAAGCATTATAAAGAATCTTTTTAAATTCCATTGGATACAGATTTACAATAGCACGTCGAAACTCATAACAATCTTTTGGGACTATATAGCTACCATCTTTTTTAATTTCAAAATTTAGCTGCCAAGGAAAAATGATAGTACGTGGTTTGTCCTTCATTGCGACCATCATTTTGTAATCAACATCTATTTTTTTTATTTTATATTGGTTGTTATTAGAGCATGACGCATTCATCAACACGATTAATATGATGATATATATTCTCATAAGCATTCTTTGCATAATAACACTCCTTCTGATCCCGCCCGATTCATTTTCATCGATGGAAGAAAAGAATAAAGGGGTCAGTACCCTTTAACCTGAATAAAGGGGGCAGTACCCTTTAACCTAATTGCTGGATTTCCCTGGCCTACCACGTTTAGAGTAACCAACTTTAACTTTTAATTGCGCTTCAACTTGTTCAATAAATCGACAACTTAAAGGGTACTGACCCCTTTATTTCACTGACCCCTTTATTTCAATATTCTTATTAAAAGCACCAAAATATCTGCCAAAGTATATGTTTTTCATGCCTAAGATAATGTATGTCCTTGTTTATTCATACTTCACAGAGCTTTTATATTGCTGCACAAGCTTATCTAGTAAAATATTAAAACACTCCTCTGAATCTTCTGTTTGCCCCCCTTTTGGATAACAGATATTTCTACTTTTATGCAACTTCCAGGGTTTGTATAAGTAATTGTGCAAATCATTAACTACAGAGCCACCATAAGGGGAAGTTAAATATATTGATGTTGAATTTTCTGAATACAATAATCCAGTTTTGAAGTCTATAGGTAGCATGATATCTAAATACTCTATGGCTTGAGCTTGTGACTTTGGAATCAATAACTTGCCTTTCTTACAGCTTACTGGCATTTGTAATCTAACCTTATCTACTTTACTTTTTACCATAGTTGTCAATCTCAAAGGTGGGTGCATATCCGTAGTTTCTAAATACCCTTCTTTAATACAATAGCTTGCCTCAAAGTCTGATGCATTTACTGTATTTGGTAAATACAGGGCAACCATAATTATCAATATAAAGCATACTGTATTCATAATTTATTTCCATTAAAAATAATCTGGGACAGTCACTGATTATAGTTATTCAGCTAAAGCTAAGCGACCAAAAGTAGGGGCCACCAGGCCAAATGGAGGTTAGGATTACACCTAAAACCTGCTTTGGAATAGACTAAATTCTACATCTTGGTTACATCACTTCACCTTCGTGAAGCCCTTTCGCTCGGCATAAATCTGGTAAAAGTCGTAAGATCCTGAACGAAACATTAAAACCTTCTGGATTCTACCAATTCGCTCAATAGCCAGCCAACTTTACTCGCTAAAAGCACCAAAATATCAAAAAAAGTATTTGTTTTTATTGCTGAAGATGATGCATGTCCTTGTTTATTCACTAATCGATATTGAGCCTGAGATTGGGCTTTTTTCAAAAAAAAATCAATTTTTATTCAAAAACAAAAATATTTAGTTATTTAGTATCAATAACTTATCAACTTGCACCCTATCGGGGTGCCTGTCTTGGCTTTTTCGTTGGCTTTTTTCCATTGAAATAAATGGAATAAAGGGGTCAGGGAATAAAGGGGTCAGTACCCTTTAACCTAATTACTGACTTTCCCTGGCCTACCACGTTTAGAGTAACCAACTTTAACTTTTAATTGCGCTTCAACTTGTTCAATAAATCGACTACTTAAAGGGTACTGACCCCTTTATTTCCTAGACAACAATAAGTGCCATATCAAAAACTTTTAAGCCTACTTAAGTATCGGTTAAAAGTTCAGGTTAATAACAATCAATTATTAATAAAACAGCTTGAAAGCAACAAACCCCTGAAAAAAAACAGGGGTTTGTCATTAGCCTGAACCCCCACACATTGGTGGGGGTTTTTATTATTTCCATGTATGTCAGATGTTTTACTGACAGCTGGGCATGGCTTCGAAGCCACCGCGATGGATATAATCGCGGACATGGATGGTCATTTGTCGGGTGCTTGAATCAACACCGCCGTTGTTGGTACCACCGTCATCTTGCAAGGTGATATCAACCGTGGCTGAGCCATGATTACCTGAATAAACAGCACTCCATTCACCGGTATTGGCCACCTGAGCAGTGGTTAGGATACCGTTGGGGTCAGACACAATATTTACACTGATTTGTGCAATATTTTGGCTGTTGTTTTCATCACCAGGTCCCATGTCAAAAGCACATGCCACCATCTGTGACGTGGCGTTATCAGCATCAATATAAGCCTCACCATTGAGACTGAAATCAGGGGCATCATTGACACAATCCACCGTCACATTGACTGTTGCTGTAGAGCCTGAGCTGAGGGTATAGGTAAAGCTGTCAGCACCACAGTAATCAGCGGTAGGGACATAGTCAACATCTGCTCCGGCATTGATAATGCTCACTGAACCGAATGTGCCTTGGGTCACACCATTGACTGTTGCCGGGTTGATACTGGCTGTGTCGTTAGCAGTGACATCGAGTGTATTTGCCGATGAATCCTCAAACACATTGTAGTTGTCATCAACTGCTGTTGATTCATTGTCTAAACAATTAACAATAACATCGGCCACATTGGCACCGGCAATTGTTCCCGAATCATTACTCAAAGTACAGAATTGATTAACCGGTTGGGTTAATATGGTCACCGCATAGGTGTCTGTATCATTCAATG
>QQUO01000037.1 GCA_008501575.1 Pseudomonadota bacterium | reverse complement strand
CAAAATCCGAACGTAACGCGAACACAGCATCATGGCCACTACCCGTATTTGACGGTGCAAATAAGGCATGCTCATCATTTGGGTTAAAACCGGGCAATGCCGGATCATCTTGTATATACAAACTCACTGAAGGAAAATCCAGCGGATCTAATGGAGATTGTCCCAAGACTTCACCACCTTGTTCACTGGCAATAATAATTTTATCGGGATCAAACGGCCATTGCGGGTTATATCGCACAGGCTTATCAGGCCAATAAACACCACGATAATTGCTGTGATACCACGCCACTGTTAACTCTTTACCCACATCTTGTGGACGTGAGGAAGATATTCGATTAACTGGAATAATGTCACCGGTACGACCGGCTCGATTGTAGGCTGCACTGGTACCGATACCGTCATAGAAAGCCAGTTCGTTAACCACATATCCGGATCGTCCGAGTTCATTATGGTAACCATCAGTGACTTTGGTACCAATGGTTGCCGCTTTATTGTCTTCAAATAATGGGGCCGAAGTAAAAGGTACGGTTCTCACCACCTCAATAGTGACCGCGTATTGTGCCGGATCCGGCTCCGGACCATTAAAGTAACTTAAGGTAGAAAACCCGGATGTCACGTTATTAAATACCCGATTATTGATTTCTGCCGAACCTCCGGCATAGAACAATTCAAAAAATATTGAATCCCCTGACGCCGGTTCAATTTCTACCGGCGCCCCGGAGATATGTATTTGGTAACAATTTTCGATGGTATTACTGTCACAAGCATCGGTCGGCCAATTGGCAGCGCCCACCGTAATAATTCGGTCCTCATTTTGTGCTGAACTGGATTTCCGCCAATGTACCTCAACCTCAGAAAATGGCTGTAATGGTATTAAGCGGCCCTCTGGTTGGCCCGGAATCGGTCCTGCCCAGTAGAACAGCTCTTGCGCTGCAGCGGGGGTTAATTGCTCACCATCCTGATAAAAATCCGGCAGTAAAGTTGCACTACCGACATAGGCATTGGTTGGTGGTATTAACGCCACACCGACAGGCCACGACTCAACCTGAAAAGGCCGACCGTCCAAGCCCCAGTTTGTAATAAACATGTCGGTTTCACCCTGGCCATCGAAACGGATGTCTTCACCCAATAAAATACTGGAATTAAAATCACCGGTTAAATATAACGATGAGCCATCTGTACTGATATCAACACCACGCTCTTGCTCTATTTCACCAATGATGGCCGGATAGGAATCGGTGGTGTCAAAATAATTACCACCGGTCACCCAACAATGAACACCATCATTACGATAGGACACCATAAAGACATCATCGGTATTGTCAAAACTATTGATGGTTTCATTACTAATGTTTAAGCCCAGACATTGATTATCAACATTATTGAATGTCATACTGCCACTAAATGTACCAATTTGATAAATATTGCCACCACCATCCAAGGTAATACCGGCTCCGACAGACTGACTGTTAAATTCAGAAGATTTAACCCAATCACAACTAAAGCTTGCGCTGTCCATATTTAAATTAGCCACGAAAGCACCTGAAGGTAATGAATCTTGGCAGTAATTGGTGCCACTGATTGTGTTGGTACCTGAAACGGCTAATTTGTTTGAAAACGAATCATAAGCGACATCAGCTATCTTTAAAGCAAGCGGCAAGTCTGAGGAAGCACCAATAGATGGCGAAGTCGATAATGAATTAGTGACCTGGAAGGCAAAGTTCTGAGGTGTACCATTACCTTCAATAACAAGATTATCAATGTGCCAAAAATCACCACAGGCAAAGGTGCTGATGCCTTTAAGAAATACCAGCTTGGCACCATTTGGTTTTAAATAAGCCGGTATGTTGTATGTAAAGGTGCCATTGGTGTAACCGCCACCACCGTAAAAGGTATCCAAATAGTGAAAACCACCGGAGTTTGGATCAGCCAAATAAACAGTTAAATTTTCGCCATTATCAGGGCGCTCACTAAATGGGTATTGGCCTTCTATAATATCAAATTTTATGGTGTAACTTTCAACTTCGGTGGTGTCCCAACTGGCTGTATAAATATAGGTGTTATTTAACCAATTGTTAGAATTATTGTATTGTGGAACACCGGATATATAAAAATCTCGGCTATTGTTACCGGGTTTATTGTGTTGCTTAACACCATGAGCTCTGTCTGAACTATAGGGACAGCTGTTATTATTCCAGTTACTGTACCATCCCGAGGGAAAGCCATAATCACCAATGGTTTCAAAATCTTCCTGATAAATATCCACTTGACCACTGCTTTCACCAAATACATACATACGTCCATTGTCATTAACTTCCATGGCAGTCGGTTTTTCGCCATGAGTGGATTGGGCATCGCGGTCTACCGCCCATTGTAATTCGCCGTCATGTTCATAACGAGCGATAAATAGTTCAGAACTCTTGGCGCCAAGACCATTTGTCAGCCCAATACTCCCGGCATAATCCCTTACAGAAGCTGACACACGATAATAGCCGGCCACATAAACTGACCCCTCTTCAGGCGGTATAACCGTTGAATCACCTTCAATTGATTTTATTAATGTGGCTTCACTTTCGTTACCCGGTGTTCCGATGTGATGTGCCCATTGCCAAACACCTGCGCTGTTGGCCTTCGCCACAAAACCATTTTGTATATTGCCGTTATTCACCAAATCATCACCACCAAGGTATAGCGTTCCGTAAAAAGCACCGACAATATAGACATTGTCTGAAGCATCAACGGTTAAAGCACGCGCCATAACTTGAGAAGCACTGCCGGCCTTGATTGCCCATTCAACATCACCGTTTTGTTTGATTTTAAGTAAATAAACGTCTTTTAAGCCGGTACTGTTCAGCTGAAAACCACCAAAGTTGGCCGTGCCTTCAAACTCACCCAAAACATACGTTGAACCGGAGGCTGAAGTTTCAATGGCAACCGCATGATCAAAACCGGCGCCACCACCTCCATTGGGCCAAGAGGCCAGTGAATCGGTGGACAATAACAACATCAATAAGCCGCAGAGACTGTAGATAGAATTTTTCATAGTTATACTCTTAAAATACATTGTTATCACCTTACTGGTTTAAGATGGCGGTGGACGACACCCGTGTCAGGCGAAAGTCACCACTCACAAAAATGGCGTTTTTATGAAGTCCGGTTATTGTTTCACGGAAAGTTCCACCCATAATGGTGACCCCCCATCCTGGGGGATCTGCCACATCCGGATGTTGTGGATTATTATTGGTAAACAAAAACTCCATTTCTCGGGTAACTTGGAAAGCCTCTTGCTGAGGATTTAAATACTGTGCATCAAAATTATCATGGTCGGGGTGAAATTTATGCCTAAAGGGGTTTGTTGGCATATCAGGATCAATCAGAACACTCACATTGACCTGTTCGTTTAATTGAAAATCACCATTCATTTCGATGTCATCACCATTAAAATCATAAGCCACTGTGCTGTAACGAATTCCGGCGGATTGACCATTTCGTCGCGTTACGCCTGTGTAATTGGGTATCAGTTCATCTCGGGTTAACAGTACATACCTGCCCGGCTCATCAACTTCAAATAATTCAGGGTCTTTGGGGCTAATCCGATAGCTGCCCTCTTCCCACATTTGCACGACATTTTTAATTAATTTAACCTGACCAGTTGCATCGACATGCATTAAAACCCGTAACGGAAAGGTTTTTCCGACCGGTAAAGGATTAACACCACCCGTTTGCGCTTGACTGACAGCTTTTATGCGTGCAGTTCCTGCCCATAATCCGGCATAGGAATTTTCATTGCTTAATAATTTGAGATTATTTCTTTGCCCCGCGCCAGCAGGAAGCACTAAAGGTTGCATGGTGTTGCCACCAGCATGAAGAAGTAACTTGGCGCCTTGTTCATTGGTAATTGAAAACACCTGCTCCATTCGTTGCTCCAAAAAAGATAACCGGTCAATGGCCAAAGTCACCACTAAATCTTGCCCAGGTTGCAGCTCATAAACTTTCGTGGCCGGTAAATCAGGCCAGGCGATTTCATCTGTTTCCAGGTCAACATTTTTAAACTTCATCGGCAATGAATTTCCACCCTCTCGATTGAGGCTGACAAAGTTGGTGACGTCACTGCTGTTACTGAGCACTAAATCCATTTCTGTAAAAGCTTCCTGGTAGCTTAAAGACTCACCTTGCTCAATGGTTAAACTAATTAAGCCCTGATAGCGTGACGTGCCATTGGTATAAAACCAATAGGCTTCACCGGATTTCATTCGTTCTAAATAAGGACTATTTACGGACTCCCACACACCCTGGGGATTTAGTTTATAAATGGGTTGACCTTGGTGGGCTTCAGAATTGGCAAAAAAATCACCAAAACTGGGCTCTTGTCCTGATACCAACGGGAACCCGGTCAATGTAAATCCATTGGTTCTCCAGGTTTTTTTAACCAATTGTGGTTTACCGGTAATTTGAATGGTTTTTGCAACGGATCCTTCTAATTTAATCAAGTAAGCCGTATTGGCGGAGATGGTGTATAAATTGGATAAAAAGGCTTCTGGTTTCGGCTCCGGGAAATAGCCGTACCAACCATCCAGATTCATTAAGCCTTCAGCGGGATCAATGATAAAGTCTTTACCTAATTTATCGGGAATCCAACGCCAAACACTGGCCACAGGAATACCGGAAAATATATCTTCAATGTTATTATTTTCAGGTGCCACTTCAACATAAATCGCATTCCAACCCGGTTGTAATTCTATGGACTGGGTTATGGTAGCGATACCGGCTTGCGCTGAACCGTAAAAGCATATACTGATTATTAAACCCATCATAAGACAGTAACAGGCCAAAAAACCGTGCTGTTTAGGGGCATGTAATATTATTTTCGGGTTGTTTGTATTCATGGTTGAACTCCTGCTTTTACTGGCATGGCCGGTGGTTGTTTGGTGGTGTCCTTAGGTATTTCATTAATCGGTTTTACAGCAGCCAATAATTCATGATTAATCTGGATTTTGGCGTCATCTTTAATTGCGCTTAAGAATTCTTGTTTTGTGGCG
>QQUO01000157.1 GCA_008501575.1 Pseudomonadota bacterium | reverse complement strand
TCAATAAATAAATTTTTGGCTTTTTTGCCAGGCTCTCATGTTAAAACAATCTTAAAAACCACAAATGATGCTTAAAATTATCTGCGAATCAATCAGAGATTAATGCCGCTTTATCTGTCTAAAATTTTGCTGTTAGGCAACCGGCTTAAAAGCGATGATGCTGTATAAATTCATGGACAAGATAATCATAATAAAGTCTTCAGAGTTTTAACTTAACCATTATTATGGTATCTATCAGATTATTTATCAGGACAACAGTTGGACATTGCATGTCGTTTAAGGACAACAGCGTCTAAATACTTAAATTTGACCGAAAAATAATTAGTAAAACATAACTTCGGGACAGACACCATTAAACACACGGCATAACAGTGCGAAAATCATACGAAAATAATAAACGGGCTGAAGTGCCACTTGACTAATAATTATAATCCCCATTTATTCAAGGAACAATCACAATGTACATTTTTTTGCGGCCACAATTGAACCTGTGGGGTGAACAAATTTAGTGCCTAATAATCACCATAAGAAATAATAATTTGAGCATTTTAAAGTTATCTTATGTCACTTAAAACAAACACATCTCGACCGTGAAAGGTGGCTGTGCTTATGATTCATTGTAAAAGTTTATAAAAAACTCAACCCATCAGACCAAACTCAGCCAGGTAAATTTCCTGAAGTATTCACCAAGACAGTATATTACGCCTTGCCAACAACCCTATGGCCACGGCCCGGTTGTTGGACTTGGTTTCTGTTATCTATAAACATCCCTGGCCGGTTGATCAACAGGTGGAAAATCTTTGGCTTTAAAGGATTTGACTGGTTCCTCTTTGAGTTTTTGTTGTAACAACTTCAGGGCAGCCGATAATTGGGCGTCTTCACCCATAAATGTGGCGTAAGGCAAGTTATCGACTTCTATATCCGGGGTGACACCATGGCCTTCGACGATCCAGTTACCCTCGACATCATAGACCGGATATTCGGCCACCCGGGCGATGCCGTTGTCTGACACCCGATTGCGACCACTGAGCCAAACCCCGGCACCGGCGGTTTGTTTACCGATAACGGTGCCTAAATCCATGGCCTTCACACCGGCGGTAAAGGTCTCACCATCTGAATAGGTGAATTGATCGGCCAGCACCACCAGATGGCCGCCAAAGCTTTGTTGCATATTGCCATAGGCTTCGCCACGGGTGCCCTGCCAGTACATCCAGTTACGGCGCAGTAATTTTTCCAAAATTAGACTATCGACATTACCGCCACGATTACGCCGAACATCAATAATTAATGCCGGCTTATCGTAAAGGGCATAAAACTCCCGGGTAAAGTTGGCAAAATCACCGCCACCCATGGCATAAATATGCAGGTAACCAATATCAGAATTCTGCTGCTCAACTGTTTTGCGTTTACTGTTAACCCAATGCTGATAACGCAGGCGGTTATCATCCTGTGTGGTCACCGGTTCGACCATGGTTTTGTGGGTTTTCTTACCCCGCTTCAGTTCTAACAACACCTGTTTGCCGGCCTGATTGCGCAATTGTCGCCCTAAGGCGGCTAAAGTCGGTGTCCCAGCACCATTAACGTTAACAACCACATCGCCATTTTGGGCATCCACACCGGCCAAAGCCAGGGGCGAGCCTAAACTGGGTAATTCCGGATCGTATTGATAAATTTCTTTGATACGAACACCGTCTTTATCTTCAACAAGGTGCGCACCTAAAGTGGCTGCTTTCGGGCTTTCTCTGTTTTCCGGCACATCACCACCGCGCACTTGGGAGTGTAAGGCATTGAGCTCACCGGTCATTTGCCCCAAAACATCGTTCAATTCATAGCGGTCAGTAATACGCGCCAATAAGGGCCGGTATTTTTGTTGGACATCTGTCCAATTCAAACCACGCATATTGCTATCAAATAATGAATCACGGTGCATTAACCAGGTATCGAAAAAAATCTGTCGCCATTCTTTTTTAGGATCAAGTAATAACTGCCAATTCTCTGTGACTATTTTGGCTTCACTGACCACTTTGTCATCTTTAGGAAAAGCCTCAACCGCCGGTACGATAAACAGGCTGGTGTTTTCATTTTCCGCTTTACGAACCATCATCTTTTCACCATCAAAGCTGAGCTGAAAGTCTTCTACCTGATCGGTGAATGCTGTTGGCTTGGCGTCAAATTCCAGTTTAAGTGACTTAAGGTCAGGTTTACTGTCAGGTCCAAGGGTTAAATCTTTTAAGTAAATAAATTTGTCATTGACCAATAATTTCGAATAATTACCGGCTGTCACAGGCACTTGCCATAAACGTGCTGTTAAGCCCTGCCATTGAATATTGACCTGCTTTTGCTTGGATTTGTTATTAGATTTTTTGTTCTTTTTGTCCGCTTGATCGCTTATTAATTCATTGACCGCTTGAAAAGGAAAACGGGCTTGTTCATTCAAGGCATAGGCATACACTTCAGTTCTGCGATCAAACTGGCTGCCGGTGTTGCGATCACCCCAAGGATGCCCCGGACTGCCATTAAAATTGCGATCTGACAAAAAATAGAGCCAATCACCATCGGCACTAAACGCCGGTGAATAGGACGCATATTTATCTGAGGTCAGAACCGTCGTTCGATTATTATTAACATCATACAGCTGAATACGGCTGCGCTCATCGTTAATATGATTACGGGTAATGGCTAACAATTGGCTGTCATGGGACCACACCACGTCGCGATAGGCATCCAAACCTATATTATCATCCAAAATAAGTCGATTCTTACCACTGGCTAAGTCCAGTAAAAATAATCGTCCGGCTTTATCATCATGGGCCAGCCATTGGCCATCCGGTGATAAATACAAACCCCATCTGAAAATCTCACCATCATCGGTTAATTGCTTTGCCTGATCAGAACCATCGGCGGCGTAACGCCAAATTTCATGTTCACCGGTGCGGTCATTGATGGCATATATCCAGCGACCATCATGGCTTAAAACGGCTTCACGGGTTCTTGAATCTTTACCGGTATTAATTTCTGCCAAACGCAGCTGTTGACCACCGGCCACCGCCACCTGGCCCCGGGCGGTTATCACCACTTGATCAGTTTTGCCTGCCAGCTTGGCACTGGTCAGGTATTTTAACGGTTTATTCTCCCAGCGCTCACGCAGATGCGGAAAATCTGAAACCAAATTAAGCTTCAAAGTTTGAATCGAATGGTCTGCTACATTCAATAACTTAATATCAGCACTCTGCTGGAAAACAATCTTGTTATCTGAAACCTTAGCCGAGCGCACTTCGAAATCACTAAATTCAGTGAGTTGTTGCGGCTGACCACCGCTTATCGGTAATGTCCAAATGTTATCTGTACCACTGGCATCACTGATAAAATAAACCTGATCTTGTGACACCATCGGCTGGCGAATCGAACCCATATGATCTGACGCTAAAGCGACGGCTTCCTGGTCGGATCCCAGACGGTAACGCCACAATTTACCTTGACCACCACCGCGATAGACTTTAACGTTATCCGCAGACACCTGTAAGCCAAATCGGACAAAGTAAACATATTCACCCTTGTCATCAACCACGCCCTCAATGGCATCGGTCAAAGGCACTTGTTGTGACTGCAAGGTATTTGGATCAATAGTCACCAAACCCCAACTGCCCGGAACCCCCATTCGGCCGTTGGTGCTATAAATCACTTCACCATTCGGCGTCCAGCCCTGAACAGAAACCGTCGCCTGCTCATAACTCAAACGCTTGGCGACACCGCCGTTTCGCGGAATCACATAAGCTTCCGTGGCCCCTTCATAATCCGCACTAAAAGCAATCCATTGCCCATCCGGTGAAATCGCCGCCTCTTTTTCTTCGGCGGGATGGGTGGTGAGTCGCTGCGTCTGACCGGAATGAATATCAGCCAACCACAAATCACCTTCAGCGGTAAACACCAAGGTATCACCCTGCAAAGCCGGTGAACGGAAATAGCCGGGATTGGCCATGGCAACTGAGCCACATAAAATAAGAAGTAACAGACTTAATCGATAATTGCGTGCCATAAACATACCTGAATAAATTAAAAATAAAGTGTCGTAAAAAGGATTATAACAGCCACAGACAAGCAATCAGCTGTGTCAAAAGTCCTATATGGCGGTATATGTCCAAGAATACCAAGAAATTTGTTATGGTATGTCCACCAATAGCCACAAATTGAATGTTCTCTGGGATTTAGCTGATGCCTGCTAGCCCTGCAACGAACTGTGGTATCAGAGTGTTGTTGCGATGTCACCTGCTGACAAAGCCTACGATGGTGTGTGCACAATGGCTGATATAGTTTGCATCATTTAAATTCATAATTTTAAAAAGGCAGTTAATCCACAATTTCCACCAGAATAATGCGATTAGTACCACTTTGGTGAATCAGTAAATCACTGTCTTTGGTGGGTCGCATATGGCGTAAAATGCCGGCGTAAAAATCACCCGACGGAATCGCCCAACTTTGAAAAGTCTCCGTGACCGGATCAAAACGCACCAGGGCATCCGGCCGCACCCCTGATTCGTTGTACCAAACGATGCCATTGAGCACTTCGATGGCATAGGGGTGAGAATGTGGTCCACTGGGCGAAGGCCATTCTTTGATGTCGCCATTTTCAGGGTTATACCGCCCTAAACGACCACGCCCGGAATTGACATACCAGATCATGCCGTCTGCCGCGATGGCTAAACGCCGAACCGTGGTGTCTTTATGAGGCAGCTTAACTTCCTGTATATCCATGGTTTCAGCATCCACTTTGACCAGACAATTACTGCCGTTACAGGCCACCCATACATCGCCCGAGTCAGTCACTTTAATACCATAGGGTCGTGAACCTGCGGTCGGTAATTCTTTAATTCTGATATCACCGCTGCCTGGGTCAAGTCGACCAATGCGGTTTGATTGTTGTAAAGTAAACCACAGTATGCCGTGCTTATCAAAGACACCGGTATGCGGGTCACGGGCTTTGGAATCGGGCATATCATAAATCTTAATGTCACCGGTAATGGGGTCAAGACGACCCACGGTGGCATTTTTATTACC
>QQUO01000093.1 GCA_008501575.1 Pseudomonadota bacterium | reverse complement strand
TATTTTTCCATGTTGATGGCAGAATTAACCGGGAAAGATGGGCGTGTTTATGCTTTAGAAGCCAACCCCATATTAAGTAAGTTAATTTTGAAAAGTAGTCGGGTCAATGGATTTGAGCGAAAAATAAATATTATTAATAAGGCCATATCTGATCAGTCTGGAGCAGAATTAGATTTTGTTTATAGTGATGAAAGCCCAATGAATGGATTACTTGCCGAAAACATTTCCACTCAAGCCAGAAAAAACCATTATCCAAAATCTCAAAAAGTTGATGTTAGTTCAATTGATGACTTATTTATTAATGAGGCATCCATTGATTTTATCAAAATTGATATAGAAGGTTCCGAAGATAAATTTTCGGTACGGCAGTCAATCCATAAGAAATAAAAACCCCCATATGCTCATATTGATGGAATTTAATCGCGCTCGGTATAAAAACGTTAATCACTTTATCAACCAAATTTTTGAAGAAGGTTATCAGGTTACAAGACTAAGTTACAAAGAGTCGCTTTATAAATCTATGAGTAAAGAAGATTTGCTTCAATCAGACACAAGTCATCATATGATGTTGGCGATTAAAAAAAATTAAACCATTTTTTACTTTATCAAGACCCATAAGCCAATTAAATTAAAGTACAATGTAGCGCTTAATTAATAACCAATCCAGTGATCTCAATGAAAAACTAATGGGTTGTAATTAATGTCATCATGGCAGTCTTTTAACTTCGGATATACAGCACTTAAGCAAACAACTGTTCCAATTCTATGAGTTTAATTAAAGATATTAAAAACGGCTACGCGCGTAAAAAACTGTGGAAAAGGTTAGCCGTTTTGGAGCTTAAATCCCGTTATCAAGGTGCAGTCATTGGGTCTTTTTGGATAGTGCTTACTTTGATGCTGAAAGTCTTTATGCTTTCATTGGTTTATACCATGGTTTTAGACAGAGATTTTAAAGAATATGTGATGTTTTTAGCCATTGGTGTGCTTACCTGGAATTTTATTTCTGCCGTCATCGTGACCAGTGGAACAGTGTTTAAGAAAGCCACTAATTTCCTATTAGAGATCAAGCTGCCACACTCCACATTTGTTTTCCAAAACATATACAGGGAAGTGATTTCGCTGATTATGTACCAGCTATTCGCCATTCCATTGGTCATTATTTTAAAAGGCTGGTCGTTCGTCAGTATTGTTTGGCTGTGGGCATTATTTGGCTATGTTCTGATTGTACTTAATGCATTTTTTATTAATTTTTGGTTAGGTTGGTTGGCCACACGATTCAGAGATATCCAGCCAATGTTAAGCAGTGTCATTATGATTATATTTTTGGTGACACCCATTTTATGGCCACCACCTGCGGAGTATGCCAATAGCCTTTATTTCCAACTTAATCCTTTTTACCACCTGTTAGAACTGATTCGAGCACCCATGTTACATAATCAAATTCCTGTTCTTTCTTTTCAAGTTGCCATAGGTCTGTTGGTGTTTAATATGGCCATATGTTTTGCTTTTTATCATAAAGTAAAAAACAGATTGGTTTATTGGTTGTAGTTATGGCGCATATAACATTAAATAATGTCAGTTTTTCGTACCGATATTTCCCTTCCATTAGTGGCGGGTTATTGAAAAGTAATGCTGGCTTGAAAAGCCATCTTGTATTTAAAGATTTTAATTTAGAAATTAACGATGGTGATCGGGTTGCGTTATTGGGTGTTAATGGCGCCGGTAAATCAACCTTGTTAAAGGTTATGGCTGGTGTTTATACGCCTGAGCAAGGTACAGTAACCACAGAAGGTAAGATATATTCTTTCTTTGGACGAAGTATTGGTGTTATGCCACAGTTATCGGGACTGGAAAACCTTGAAATCAGAGGGTTGTTGTTAAACTTGCCAGATAAGATCATCCAAGAAAAAATTAAACAAATCATTGATTTTACGGAGTTAGGTGATGCCATTTACAGACCCGTATCTACCTATTCAATGGGTATGAAAACTCGGTTAACATTTGGCATGCTGATGTTTGTTGAAGCCGATATAATGCTGATAGATGAAGGTTTGGGTGCCGGTGATAAGTTTTTCCTTGAAAAGGCACAGGCATTTATTGAAAGTTTGTTAGATAGTTCAAAAATATTGGTTTTTGCTAACCATTCCATGGAGCTTATCAAAAAATTCTGTAACAAGGCCATTCTTATTGATTCGGGACAAATTGTACAATTTGGTGCTATTGAAGAAGTTATAAAGCGTTATAATCACTTAAGACACATCGAAATTTATAAAGAATAATTTGACTGAAGATTTAGCACAGTCGAGTTATTTTACGTGTGAATTATTAACCGTTGAAGACGTCTAAAAACAACAATTAGGACAAGCTGATTAATCCCAATTATTTTGATTCTATAAAAACAGACCTTGTTTATCGTTGATATAGATTTGTTCACGATAAAAATTTTAAATATTTAAACTGTAGAATAGGGTTGAGAGGTGGAGTTTTCTTATTAGAATATAAAGAATTTATGAAGAATTTAGCTTATAAAATACGATCTTACATTCAAAGTTTGATGCAAATTAAAGCCAACTCATCATTAGATAATGACAAAAAATCAACTTCAAAGCAGGCCTATTTTTTTACCCATGTTCCCAAAACAGGTGGTACCAGCTTAATTGCAACATTAGACCGTTTTTTCCCGGTTAACCGTATTTTTCCTCATCAACTTTGGTGGGAAGTCAATGACACGGGAAAAGTTCGCGCGCAAGATTATGATTTTTTTAGAGGTCATTTTGGTGGTGGGGCTGCTGATTTGCTGACCAATAAAGAGGTGTTATTTTTTACTGTTTTAAGAAATCCCATAAAATTAGCTTATTCGACCTATCAGCATGTCCTTAGAGATCAAAATACTCAAGTTCATGACCTTGTTATTAATAAGAAATTAGATTTTGAGGCATTTTTGTCACACCCTAAAACATCCCATTTAGCTTCGAATCGAATTGTTCACAATTTTTGTTATGGTGAAAATAATCAAATTGATAAACACAATACTGTTATCAATGAGAAGAGTTTTAAGATAATTCGTAAACATTTAAATCCCATTCACAATGGACTATCAGAAGAAGATTGTTTTAAAAAATCGATAGAATTTATTGATAAAACAAAATGGTTCGGAATTTTAGAACATTTTGATAAGTCATTAGATTTACTGTGTTACACCATGGTATGGCCACCAGTCGGTCAAACGGCCAAGTTAAACACAAATAAAAAACCTGCTGAAATTTCTGTAACAGCAAAACTGCAAGCCGCTAAAATCAATAATCATGATTTTCAGTTATATGAATATGCTTTAAAAGTCTTTAACGAAAAGTATCAAAAAATGCTGACCAATTTAGGTGTTGACCCTAATAATGCTCATCACAAAGTATCTGAGTTGATTGATCAACATTATCAAGATTATTATTTGAAAGCTCATAATGTTGAGTTGAAAAGCAGCGTTACTTACACAGTGGCAGATATTATTTTAGGAAGCCAATGGCATCAGCGAGAATGGTCTTTTAATCATCGGAGTTATTATTGTTGGTCCGGCCCGGGTAATCATTCATTTATTGATTTTTGGATGATCCCCAAAGACTATCATTTGACCATAAAAATTCTCAATGTTGTGGATAAAAACTTTCTAAAAGGTTTAGTGATAAAAATCAATAATCACACTGTTAGTTGGAAGCAACATATAAAAGGCAGTTATCATGAGCTCAGTATAAATTGTCTCAAAAATATGATTAAGCCCAATGGTTTATTAAGAATTTCTTTTATCGCTCAAACTCAGCGGTTAACACCAGGCCTTTTACAGTCGGATGACGACAGAAATGTGGGATTTGCACTCAGTGGTATCAATATATATGAGTAGACAGCAGGTTAATGTACAAATCTATGAGTAGAGTAAACCCACCATATTACTTTGCTCATATTCCTAAAACTGGCGGAACCAGTTTTATAGCCTTATTAGATCATTATTTTGACGCAGATAAAATATGCCCACATCAGTTGTGGTGGGAAGTTGGCAATATTCAAGAAATCAAAAATAATGATTATCATTTGTACAGAGGTCATTTTGGTGGAGCGGCTCAACTCTTATCAAAGCAAAGTCTAAACTATTTAACCATCTTGCGTAATCCAATATCATTAGCCGCTTCAACTTACAATTACTCGAAGAGAGATAAAAACACCAAACTTCATAAATTCATTCAAAACAATCATTTAAGTTTTGAAGGCTTTATCGAACACCATAGAACTCAGCATTTGATTCAAAATAGAATGTTAAGAGCATTGACATTTGGTTTAGATAACCAGCTGAACTTTGATGACATGGTGTTAACAGCAAACGCCTATCGACAATTTAAAAGAACAATCAACAAAAATAGGCTGTATAAAACAGCCGAAGAAAGGTTAGAACGCTTAAAACAATTTATCTTAAATTGTCAATGGTTTGGGATTCTTGAACAGTATGACCAATCTATTGACTTGCTTTGTTATGTGATGAGGTGGCCTCCCGTGACTAAAACTCAAAAATTAAATGTTTACAATAAACAAGAAGACATTGCGCCGGAAATAAAAGAAAAATTAAAGGCTTTAAACCAATTTGATTGTAAGTTATATCATTTTGCACAACATCAATTTAATAAAAACTATGAGCACATGCTAACTGATTTATCGTTGCCTAAAGAAGCCAACACAGAAGACATAAAAAAAGCCATAGATAATCGCTATCAAACAGCGCAAGCCAATAATCAGATCCTAAACCACAAATCAAAATATCGCTATACACCCAAAGAGCCAATATTGGGTGATCAGTGGCATCGTCGAGAATGGAACCCTAATTTAAAAAAATATTTTTGTTGGTCTGGCCCCGGCAATGTCAGTTTTATTGATATCTGGACACTACAAAAGAGCTATTTAATCAAAATTAAAATAATCAACGCTATTAGTCATTCTGTTATCAAAAACTTAAAGATACTGATTAATAATGCACAACCTACATGGCGGTGTGACTCTAAAGGAAGTGCTTATGAATTAACCATTC
>QQUO01000339.1 GCA_008501575.1 Pseudomonadota bacterium | reverse complement strand
CTGGTTGAATGTTGCAACATTTAATATTAGCAAAACCTCTGAGAAAACAAAAAAACGTGATTTCTAGTCCTCATCAAGTCGTGTAAATTCGAAGGAAAACTCCAATTTAATTGAAAATCGACAATCACGGATGAACAGCCGTTAAGCCTGTTGCCATGCCTTTTTTCTCCATGGTGGCCATGGCGGCTTCGTTACTTTGTTCTTTGCTGCATTGGCTTAAAAATTCGGCCAGTTTGCTGTCTTGTGCGGCGACTTGTCGTGCCAAAGGATGTTCCGGCGCCACCGCCATATAGGATACACCAAATAAGGTATCAGGGCGGGTGGTGAAAATACTGATGGAACCAAAACCAGGCACTTCAAAGTCAATTTCTAAGCCCTTGGATTTTCCAATCCAGTTTTTTTGCATGGTTTTAACCGAATCCGGCCAGCCCGGCATATAATCAAGTGAATGGAGTAATTCTTCGGCATAATCCGTTATTTTCAGAAACCACTGCGGAATGGTTTTGCGAATCACTTCAGCACCGGACCGCCAGCCTCGACCATCTATGACCTGCTCGTTGGCCAGAACCGTTTGGTCCACCGGGTCCCAATTGACCGTGGCATCTTTGCGATACACCAGCCCTTCTTTAAATAAACGCACAAACATCCACTGTTCCCAGCGATAATAATCAGGATCACATGTGGCCAGTTGTCGAGTCCAGTCATAGGCAAAACCCAACCGTTTTAACTGGGCGGTCATTTCTTCCATATTGGCGTAAGTCCACTTCGCCGGTGCTGTTTTGTTTTGTATTGCGGCATTTTCTGCCGGTAAACCAAAAGCGTCAAAACCAATCGGGTGTAACACATTTTTACCTTGCATCTTTTGAAACCGGGCAATCACTTCACTCAAAGTGTAGTTTCTAACATGGCCCATATGCAATTTGCCACTGGGGTATGGAAACATACTCAAGCAATAATATTTTTCTTTATCACTGTCTTGATTGACCACGAATGTTTGCTTTTCCTGCCACAGATTTTGGGCATGTTGTTCGACGTCTTGTGGGTTATATTGTTTCATTTTTATGTAATAAAATATGAAAACCAGCCGTATTGAGCTGGTTTTGGAGTTAATGAGTGATTAAATGCCTTATTATAATGTGACAATGCGCACAATTATAGCGTTTTATCACATGACAGCCGGTCAAACTATCGGGTTCTTAAACGCATGCCCAGCTCTGTGCTGTAACCGATTGAACGTGAGGCCAATTCTCCGGCTTCATTAACAACATAATAAGAAGGGAATCCTTTTATTTTATAATCCTGCATTTGTTGCTCTTGACCAATTAAAACCGGTACTTTTAAATCCAGATCAGAAACAAAGTCTTCCACTGCAGTGATTGATTCATAGGATTGCGCAATCATGAAAATCATCACATCTTCTTCACTGCGGGCTGCGCGTAAATCATTAAGGTTCGGCGCTGAAGCGCGACAAATGTGACACCAAGGCGCAAAAAAATAGACCAGTACCTGGCGCCCTTGATAATCAGATAATTGATGGATTTCCCCATTTAGTGAGGACAGAACAAAATCCGGTGCCGGTTGTCCCTGAGCCGCTAAACTGCCTTTGTTCTGCCACCAGGAAAAGGCCATTAACACCAGAACAATAATAATCGCATCCATTAATAAGGCATTGTATTTATTTTTTCTGAATTTTTTATACGTCTTTATCATGTTGTATTAATTTACATTTAAGTCATTGCTGCTTGGACTTTAAATCCGGTCATTAGTTTAGTCCTTAATATCAGAGCGCACCACCCATATCCCTTTTTAATTGGGTATTTCTTATTATTGCTAAAAAAACTTTTCAGGCTGTGACAAAAAATGTCATTTTATTGAACTTGATCCTTATTTGTGACCCAGTTCACAGATTAATCAGCTTAATTAAGCATTATTTTTCGAACTAAACTTTTTTTACCTTTTTAATGTGATATAAATCACAAAATATTTAATAAAGGGTAACCAAATGACCTCGAGAATCATTGTTTCTTTCTTAATTATAAATGTCTTGCTGGCTTTTTCCGGCCATGCGCAAGTCATTCGAAGTTTTGAAAATCGCGCGAGTTTTAATGTCAATGGCAATATTACCATGACGGGTAATACATTGATGACATGTGGCAGCAGTGTCAGTAACTGCCAAGGCATTCAAAATGGCCAGGTAAGTGCCTCAAATTATATCGATATGGTGTATGTCAATGTTGACCCAGCGGCGGGTTACAATAACTCGTCCAGCGCGACTTTAACATTGCCGGTTGGTGCCTCTGTTTTACACGCAGAGTTGTATTGGAGTGCTCGACACAATGGCAATGACGCTAACCGCAATAGAATTCGGATTAAAGCACCCGGCAGTGGTTCTTATGTCCGGGTAACCGCTCACACCATTGACACCTATGGTTCAGAAGGTGAATCAGGTTCTCGTCCATACCAGGCTTCTGCCGATATTACACAAATGGTGCAATCTGCTGGCAGCGGCCAGTATACCGTTGCTGATTTGAGAGCCAAAACAGGAGAAGACGGATTGGGCTTTTACGGTGGCTGGGCCATAGCTGTGGTTTATCAGGATAACAGCCAACCATTCAGACGATTGATGCTGTTTGATGGTGCGGCACGAGTCGTCGGTAACAATACAGTATCCATCACCACCGATAATTTAGTGACGCCCTATTCGGGACCATTTGATACTTATTTAGGGGCTTTGGTTTGGGAAGGTGATTTTTCAATTTCGGGCGATGCTTTTGTATTTCAGGGTAATACCTTAAGTGATTCACTTAATCCTGCCAATAATTACTGGAACAGCAGTATCACAGCCTTTAATTCACGGGTAACAAACAAGAACCCTGATTACGTTAATCAATTGGCCATGGATTTGGTCATGACCGATGTCTCAGGTCTTTTGGCCAATGGCGAAACTCAGGCCAATATTGATTTTGTCACCAGCGGTGATTCTTATTTCCCTCATGCCCTGGCCTTTGTCACTGATTTGTACCTGCCTGATTTTGCATCAAGTATGACTAAAACAGCCACAGACATGAATGGCGGTCAGGTGGAACCTGGGGATATGATTGAATACCGCATTGCTTTTGAAAATACCGGCCAGGATGTCGCTATCAATACCATTGTGACAGATTCACTGCCTGCCGGAATCACCTATGTCCCCAACTCATTAGAAATTGTTACCTCCTCGGCGGGACCGGCTGGTACCATGACTGATTCATCAGGTGACGATGCCGGTGAATATGACAGCAACAGCAACACCATTACTTTTTGGGTGGGCAACAATGCCGGACCTAATCAGGGTGGTGACTTTTTACCCGGTGAATCTGCCGTGGTTAAATTTTGGGCTACGGTTGATGAACAAAACTCAGGCACTGTCACAAACACTGCTTTCATTAACTTTAATGCCCAAAGCAATCCGACTGACCCCTTATCGGCCAATAATGATGCCGCCATCAATGTGATGTCATCTGCCGACATAAGCGTCACCAAAACCGCCCAATTAAGTGTCGACAACGGCAATCCCGGTACCGCCGATGCCGGCGATGAGATTACTTTTGTGATAGACGTTGATAACAACGGAAATTTAAGCATGTCCAATATTGCCTTGAGTGATGCCATGGCTCCCTTAGGTGTTAATTGCCCTCAGACCACATTGCCGGCATACAGCAGTATGCAATGTGACAGTTACAGTTATACGGTCACGCAAACCGACATGAATAACGGCGGCACCATTGATAACACAGTAAATCTAACAGCCTTAGACGCAACCGGTGGTAATCATCAATCTTCTGACAGCACCCAAACAACCATTACCTTATTGGCGCCGGTGATTTCCTCGCCTAACGATGGTGACTTATTGAACAACAACACCCCAACAATCACAGGTATCGGCCCGGTGGGGGCTCAGATAGATGTGTTAACGGATCAAGGCAGCAGTTGCCAAGCAATTGTGACTGCACAAGGTGACTGGTCATGTGATTTATCACCAGCCCTCTCCGACGGTACCGTTATTATTTCAGCCTTTGCCAGTGATGGTGGCAACAATCAATCCGCCACCGATTCCATCACCATTAATTTAGATGCACAGGCACCCGGCGCCCCTGGCGTGGACGCACCCACCAATGGTCAGCCCATTAGCGGTACCGGTGAACCCGGTGCCACCGTCACTGTCACCACAGAAAGTGGTGGCAGTTGTACCGCGGTGGTTCAAGCCAATGGCACTTGGTCTTGTATCTTAGCGGGGCCTTTTGCTGATGGTGATGACATTACCGTTACTCAAGAAGATGCCGCTGGTAATGTATCACCACCAACAGTCATTCCAAACGGTATCGACACTCAGGCACCGACCGTAACAATCAGTGCACCCGTTGCCGGAGCTTTAACCAATGACAACACACCCACCGTATCAGGTACTTCTGAAGCCGGTGCCGCCATCAGTGTCACCATTGCCGGCATTGAAGTTTGTAGCACAGTGACCGATGGCTCAGGTAACTGGTCTTGTGATGTCAGCCCCGCTTTAAGTGATGGCTCAGTTCAAATTGATGTCACCGCAACCGATGCCGCCAACAACACCTCTAACCCGGAATCTGTCACCATTACTGTTGATGCCACACCTCCAAATGCACCACTCATTAATTCGCCCAGCAACGGTCAACCGGTCTCCGGTTCCGGTGGTGAGCCCGGTGCCACCGTCAATGTCACGACTCCCGGCGGTGCCTCATGCAGTGCTTTGGTACAGCCCGATGGCTCATGGTCTTGTACCCTGACCGGCAATTTGCTGAACAATGATGACATCATTGCCACCCAAACTGATCCGGCCGGTAACACGTCAGCGCCCACCACAGTCCCAGGTGGTTTAGACACTCAGGCACCGACCGTAACAATCAGTGCGCCCGTTGCCGGAGCATTAACCAATGACAACACACCCACCGTATCAGGTACTTCTGAAGCCGGTGCCGCCATCAGTGTCACCATTGCCGGCATTGAAGTTTGTAGCACAGTGACCGATGGCTCAGGTAACTGGTCTTGTGATG